>CAYHSW010000063.1:0-4540 GCA_964359405.1 uncultured Gammaproteobacteria bacterium
AAAGTCCCGACTTTGGCCACTATTGCATCCTGGACGTTTTTGGGGACTTCGTCGTAATGGGAGGGTTCCATGTACGGGGTGGCCCGGCCTTGAGTCAATGATCTTAGTTTAGTTGTATAACCGGAAAGTTCGGACAGGGGAACCAAAGCAATAATAATTGTGGTGTTTCCCCTCTTGTCCGTTCCCAAAATCTGCGCCCGCTTTGACGACAAATCCCCGATAACATCACCCATAAATTCATCCGGGGTCGTGACTTCGACCTTCATTATCGGTTCCAATAAAACCAACTCGGCGTTTTTGACCGCGGCTTGTAGCGCCATGGAACCGGCTATTAGAAATGCGACGTCCGAAGAATCAACATCATGGTAGGAACCGTCGTAAAAAGTGACTTTAATATCCGTCAGCGGATAACCGGCTAAAACCCCGTTATTACAAGCTTCGTGTGATCCTTTTTCCACCGAGGGAATAAACTCCGCCGGCACCGAGCCGCCTTTTATTTGGCTGACAAATTCCCAACCCTCGCCGCGATTTTTCGGTTCTACCCGAAGTAAAGCATGGCCATACTGACCATGGCCGCCGGTTTGGCGAATATATTTTCCTTCTCCTGTTGCCTCATGTTTAATCGTTTCTTTGTATGCCACCTGCGGCGCCCCGACGTTGGTGTCAACATTCATTTCATCTTTCATCCGGCGCACCCAAACTTCAAGTTGTAATTCCCCGACTCCGGAAATAATCGTCTGCCCCGTTTCCTGATTACTTTTAACTTTTATGGTCGGATCCTCTTCCATAACCCGTTGTAAAGCATAACTCAATCTTTCCTGATCTGATTTGGTTTTCGGTTCAATAGCCAGAGAGATAACCGGCTCGGGAAAAGTTATGCCTTCAAGCAAAATCGGATGATCAGGGTCGCACAGAGTGTCCCCGGTTCTGGTATCTTTTAAACCGACAACGGCGACAATCTCTCCGGCGTAAGCCTCTTCCACTTCTTCCCGTTGGTTGGCATGCATAAGCAAGAGCCGGGAAATTCTCTCTGTTTGGCCTTTAGAAATATTAAACAAATAGGAACCGGCTTTTAATGTTCCGGAATAAATTCTCACATAATAAAGTTTTCCTACATGCGGATCCAGTTGAATTTTAAAGGCCAGACCGCAAAAATGTTCAGCATTGTCCGATTTTCTTTCTTCCAGCGATCCGGTTTTGGGATTGGTCCCGTGAACTACCCCGCGGTCCAATGGCGAGGGCAAATAATCAATAATGGCATCCAAAAGCGGCTGGACCCCTTTATTTCGTAAGGAAGTCCCTGTGTACATGGGAACCAACAAATAATTTATTACGGCTTTGCGAAGGGCGATTTTCAATTCTTCTTTTGACGGGACAGTCCCCTCCAAATATTTCGCCATTAACTCGTCATCTGTCTCGGAAATAACTTCCACCAATAAGTCCCTGTATTTTTTGACGTCATCAGCGGAGAGTTCCGGCGGAATTTCTTTTTTTATCTCAAATTTAGCGCCAAGTTCATCCCCTCCCCAGATTATCGCCTCTTCATTTAACAAATCGTAAACGCCGCGAAATGTATTCTCGACGCCGATGGGTAAAACCATAATTGCCGGTTTGACGCCCAGTCTTGTTTTGACCGCTTCCACGGTTTTGTAAAAGTTAGCACCAAGTTTGTCAATTTTGTTGACAAAAATAATCCGCGGGACATTGTATTTATCCGCCTGCCGCCAGACTGTTTCCGTTTGCGACTGAACCGTTTCCTCGGCGTCTAAAATCGTGACTGCCCCATCCAGTACCCGTAGGGACCGTTCGACTTCGGCGGTGAAATCGACGTGACCCGGGGTATCGATAAGATTGATCCTGTAATCTTTCCAAAAAGTGGTCGTGGCCGCAGAGACAATGGTAATGCCCCGTTCCCGTTCCTGGGCCATCCAGTCCATGGTGGTGTTGCCTTCATCGATGTCACCGATTTTATAAGTCCGGCCGGTGTAATAAAGAATTCTTTCCGTGGTTGTTGTTTTACCCGCGTCAATATGGGCGATAATGCCAATATTTCTCACTTTATCCAGTGACAATTTCCTGTTTAATGTCTTTGTCGTGTCCGCCATGAGAGGTAATTATACTTTCAAAGCACTCTTTTTCAAAGGGGGAAATTATTCAAACTTTTTAAAGAGGATAATATAAACGGCAATCAACCCGAGAACCACAGCCGCAACATAAATAATCTGAATTTGATTAATAATCATTTTTTCTTTGATCCTTTCAAACTAAAATATACATATATTACCACAATACTGGTAAGAATTATTCCTACGGCATACGCTGCTTTTATACTTTCTATATTCATTTTACACCTCCTTTAACCAAAATCAAAACCGCAATTCTTAAAAGAAATATGGTTGCTAATCCTGACAAAATAACCGATGGAACAGCAAATGTTGAAAAATCCGGTGAGGAAATTGGTGTAATTACTCCAGCCGCGAACCAAGCAACAGCGGAAAAAACAAAAAAGTCCCGGAAAATTAATCTTTTATCTTTATCTCCCCGTTCCACATTAAAATGTTACTCCAGAAAAATCTAATAATCAACCAAATATAATTCAACTATCCCGTGCGATCGGAATGGATAGTAATTAGATTGTCAGGACAACATTATCCAGATTATCTAGACGTCGTCTGGCGAAGCTGCAGAATTTAGAAAGTCTCCAAAGAAAAAAGGCACCAAAGTCGTCTAGCTTAACGTTTCACCTCAAAAAACGAGAGTGTTGGGAGTAGGTTTATCTTTTACTGTTATCTGCGACTGGACCAACAATTCTAGATCTAATTCCGGCGGCACATTTCACAAATTTCTCAGCCAATTCTATATTGGCATTGGCAGGAGTAACACCCTCTGTTTTGGTGACAAAATCTAATGCCCTCGAAAGACAAGCTACCACCAAACCTTTTCTGTTAAATTGAGCATTTCCGCGCTCACTTGCCTCCGCTTCAACAGTAAAAAAGGCATACTCTGTAGCTAGGTAGTTCGCGGCAGATCGGTATTGAGTATCAAAGTCCTGTGGGTTTTTCCAATCTCCGGCTGTAAGAACTGACGCGGCCTTCCCACAAGTCCCGGCCATTTCGCGAAAAAAGGTGACCACATCCTCACTGGCCATTTTTTTATCGGGTGGTATTTGATCCAGTACTTCAGCCATCTTGGCCAAAGCCGTCTCACGGTCTGTTTCGTGGGGAACAGCCGCCTCCAAAACCATACGGACATCGCTATCCGGAATTGTTTTAATTACTTCAGTTGGGGCTCTTTTTTCTTTTAAGTCCATAACTATCTAGTCTTATTATCAATCTGACACACCTTAAAGTCAACTCCCCTCTTTTATGGTAGGGCTTTTACTCCCACCAAAAATTGAATTGAATCCCCGGTGTTTAGGTTTTCGACAGATTCCGCTCCGTTTTTGCCAGTTATAAAATAGGAAGCCGCTCCCACGTCAGGTGTAATCAATTTTACTTTCTGTCCGTTTTTGAGAGGAATTTGATCTACGACGTTGTTAACGATCGTTTGCGGGTCACCCTCGCCACTAAAGTACACGACCTGCGTTCCCACGACAGCACCGTTGTTGTCCACGACCAAAACAAGCCCCGTCCACCTTAACCCGCTCAACCGTGAAATATGACTATCAATCTTTCCGTCATCTTTTAAACTTTGGGTTACCCGGATAACTTTGTTAAATTCCCCTGACACTTTGGTAGAAAATTCGGCAATATTTTTAATATTATTAAAATAATCCGGCGGGAATTTAATTAATTTTAATAAACCATTTTTGTCTTCGACCAGAAAATCCACGGGAGAAACGGACGATGAAGATAGGGCTGCTACCAATTCTGGTGAACCATTTATCTTTTCTAAATCGGCTGTTTTCCCGACTCCCATTTGGGGATCATAAAAATAAAACCTGTCACCGCTTCCTGTCATTGCTAATGGCAAGTAAAAGGTTGCCTTATCCGAGCCGTTATTGTAGATTTCTAATGGGTTCGCTGTAAGTTCGATACGGTTTTCTGCCTTTACGAGAAAAGCCTTGTTATCATTACCCACAGCCGTCGCTTTTATCCCTGTCTTTAGATAAAAATCATCGCTGTTCACAAAGGATGCTGTTAAGTTATTAACCAAATTTGAAATTTCGTCAAAAATCTTTTTACGATCCATTGAATGACGACCGTCGTCAAGACTGGATTTATGCGTCTGATAATATAAATCGAGGGACTCTACGAGTAATTTCATTGCCTCCACCCCCTTGTCTCGGTCTTTACTGTGGAGCGCGAAAAAATCTCTTAAAGAGGCGGCTTCAACAAAATCAAAAACCTGTTTTTTGTCCTCGGGAACCAGACTTAAAAACTGATTAAAAATCTCTTGGCTCCATATATAACCACCACCGCCGCCATTGTCTTCCTCATAAATCCCACTCGTTACATAACCCATAAGGTCGGAAGACTGAAAGGTTATTTTTTGGAACGTTTTTGATGTTTTGGAAAAATTCGCCTCAAAAATGTCGACG
>CAYHSW010000064.1:0-1418 GCA_964359405.1 uncultured Gammaproteobacteria bacterium
CGTAATTTCTTCTTCGGAAGAATTGCCATTTTCATCAACAGCAATAATGGAAATTGGATTATCCCCTTCTTCTAAAGTTATAGTTCCGGAAAAATTTCCCTTGGCATCGGCAACAAGTTCCAGATCGTTAATAAAAACTTCAGCTTTAGGGATTGTTACCCCTTTTATTATAACTTTATTAGTTTTTACAATTGATCCGTCTTTATTATCGACGACTAATTTAATTTGGTTTTTATTTTGTACAACGGGCGTTGGAGTTGGAGTTGGGGTGGCGACAGTAACGACTTCCGGAGCTACGACTGTTTTGGGCTTGACCAGAATAAAACCAACAATGCCCAAAAGGGCAATAGTCACAACCGCAATTAAGGCCAACAAAACATTTTTAGAAACGGTCATATTTTTAAATTACCACTTTTAATTTTGGAAAGCAAGTGATAAGAGATAATGGTCGCGGACATAGCCACGTTGTGGGAATTTCCCATTCCGAGCATGGGGATATGAACCACAAAATCGCATTTTTCCAACACTTCATCCTCAACACCCGTTCGTTCGTGACCAAAAATCAAAGCGAGGGGATAGGGGATAGGGGCTAGGGTATAGTCAATACTTTTATCTGTTTGTTCGACGCCAATCATCTGATAACCCGGCAATTCAGGAATTGTTTCTGATCGTTCCCAGGGCATAAACGGCACTAACTTTATTGCGGTCTTATTAATCTCATTTTCGGCATGGGCAATTATTCGTTCTGCCCGGTCATCATCTTCTAAACGCGGATAGCCCGTATAACCGGTCAGATAAATCTTTTCAGCCAAAATTGCATCCGCCAGACGGAAAAACAACCCCACATTTTGCAGCGACCTGATGTTATGGAGAATAAAAATAATCGGGTTGCGTTTTAATTTTGCAAACGCCTCGGGCGTTGGCTTTTGTGCTACGAGCTCGTCTGTTGTATACTTGCGCATAATGAATTCTATCACTTTTAATTCTCCCACGTTCGGACAATTAGATTTAAGTGGAGTTATTGACCGTGCAGTCTCTTTTATTGAGAAAGAAAACAATTCCCATTTTAAAATAATTATAGGGACGGATTCGGAATTAACAATCCCGGGAACGGCGCATTTTGTGACTGCGGTCGTGGTTCATCACGTGGGACACGGCGGGATATATTTCTGGTCTTCAATTTCTAAAACCAAAATTAGAGATTTGCGGCAGAGAATGTATGAAGAAGCCACCCAATCTTTAACCACGGCTCAAAATCTTCTTGATGAGTTTAAGAAACGCGAATTGCCGTTGGACAAACTTGTAGAAATTCATGTTGACATTGGCCAAAACGGGGATACTAAAACTATGATTGCGGAAATTACCGGAATGATCCGCGGATCCGGCTTCGTGTGCCGGACTAAACCGGAAAGTTTTGG
>CAYHSW010000064.1:1518-4461 GCA_964359405.1 uncultured Gammaproteobacteria bacterium
ACCGTTCCCGGAGTAAATTTTGTGACGTTTTTACGGTTGGCATACAGAAAACTAGATCCCCTTTCTTTTTATCGTTATCTTAAATCCAAAGCAAAATTATTAGACATTCCTGAGGAATGGTTAAGCAGGAATGTTAATGAAGGTTTTTCCGGCGGGGAAAAAAAACGGATGGAGATGCTCCAGGCAATTGTTTTAAAACCAAAATTTGCCATTTTGGATGAGCCGGACACCGGTGTCGATTTTGATTCATTAAAATTAATTGCAAAAGCAATAAAGATATTGCTGCGTTCATCCGGTATTTTATTAATTACCCATAATCCAAAGATTCTAAAATTATTAAAGGTTAATTTTGTCCACATTCTAAAAAACGGCGTTTTAGTCAGATCCGGCAATAAAAATTTAATTAAAATTATTGAAAAGGAGGGTTATGCAAAATTCTAATCCAATTCCATTAGAATATAAACTCGGTTTTCATGACGAAATTGATTATTCTCAAAAAGTTGCCAAGGGGATTTCTGAAAAAATTGTTAAAGAGATTTCTTTGTCTAAAGCCGAACCATCCTGGATGCTGGAATTCAGGTTAGAAAGTTTAAAAAAGTTTAAAAGTTTAAAAATGCCGGCGTGGGCGCCAAAAACAGAGATTAATTTTGATAATTTTACCTATTATTTAAATCCCACAAAGAAAAAAGCCAGTTCGTGGGAAGATCTGCCGGAAAATATCAAAAGAACTTACGAGAAAATCGGAGTTCCGCAAAAAGAACGGGAGTTGTTGGCCGGAGTAGAGGCCCAATATGACAGTTCGGCCATTTACGGATCAATCAAAGATAAATTGGACAAGCAGGGGGTTTTATTCACCGATACAGACACGGCGCTTAAGAAATATCCGCAGTATTTTAAAAAATATTTTGGTAAATTAATTCCCTCAACGGACAATAAATTTGCGGCTTTAAATTCCGCTTTCTGGTCCGGCGGATCGTTTGTTTATGTGCCACCCGGGGTAAAAATTGATTTGCCGTTGCAGGCCTATTTTAGAATAAATGCCAAGAACTTCGGCCAATTTGAGAGAACGTTAATTATTGCCGATGAGGGAAGTGAAATAAAATATGTTGAGGGTTGTAGCGCCCCCGTGTACGCTACAGAATCGTTGCACGCCGCCGTGGTAGAAATCTTTGTGGGTAAAAGTGCCACCGTCCGGTACGTCACTGTTCAAAATTGGAGCAGCGACGTTTATAATTTAGTCACTAAGAGGGCGAGAGTGGAGGAAAACGGCTCAATGCAGTGGCTTGATGTTAACATCGGATCAAAACTAACGCAAAAATATCCCTCTTGCTATTTAGTTGGCCGGGGGGCAAAGGGGGAGACATTGTCACTGGCTATTGCCGGACGGGGCCAAAACCAGGATACGGGGGCTAAAATGATTCATATTGCCCCCGAAACCACAAGCAATATTTTATCCAAATCAATATCTTTTGCCGGCGGAAAGACTGTTTTTCGGGGGGTAGTTAAAATTAATAGTGAAGCAAAGGGCACAAAAACTAAAACCAAATGTGATGCTCTTATTTTAGACAATGATTCCCAATCGGATACATATCCTAATTTGCAGGTTGACACTAAAGAAGTTTCGGCTTCTCACGAAGCGACGGTTTCTAAAATGGAAGAAGAGCAAATATTTTATTTAATGTCCCGAGGGTTAACCCGCAACGAAGCCGAGAGTTTGATTGTCAACGGCTTTGCCGATTCAATAATTAAGGAACTTCCCATAGAATACGGGATGGAAATAAAAAGATTATTAGAAATGGAATTTGAAACAAAACAAGGATGATTAATTGTATTTATTTTGATAATGCGGCAACGACCCAAAAACCTAAACAGGTTATCAATGCAATTGTGGATTATTACGAAAATTCTAATGCCAATGTTCATCGGGGGATTTATGATTTGTCCGAAAAGGCGACGGAACTTTTTGAAAACGGCCGGAAAAAAGTGGCTAAATTTATCAATGCTAAATCCGAAAGAGAGATAATTTTTGTGCGCAATACCACTGAAGCCTTAAATTTATTGGCTTTTACCCTAAAACCAAAAGAGGTGACCACCACCATAATGGAACACCACTCAAATTTTTTACCCTGGCAGCGAATTGCAAAATTAAACATCGTTGACATAAATAAAAATTATGAATTGGAAAAAATTCCCCAAAATAATTTTTTGGCTATTACTCATGCATCGAACGTTCTTGGAACGATCAACGGGATTCCGGACTCGGCTCGCCTCGCGTCGAAGCGGGCCGGAATGACGGTTATTGTTGATGGCGCGCAATATATTCCCCATTTTAAGGTTGACGTGCAACAATTGGGATGCGATGCCTATGCCTTTTCTGGACATAAAATGTTTGGCCCGATGGGGATCGGGGTCTTGTATGTCAAAGAAGAATTATTAAAAACCATGTCGCCGTTTATGGTCGGTGGGGGAATGTTCGGGCAAGAATATCCGCAAAAATTTGAGGCCGGGACTCCGGATGTGGCCGGTGTGGTTGGCCTCGCCGCCGCAATTGATTTTATTGACTATAAAAAAGTTACTTGTTATCAATTATTACTTGACGAACTAAATAAAATATCAGAAGTAACAATTTACGGGCCAAAGAAAAACAGGGTTCCGGTGGTGAGTTTTAATGTTAGAGGTGTCCATCCCCATGACGTGGCCCAATTCCTAAACGATGAATATAATATTGCCGTTAGGGCGGGTCATCATTGCGCTACACCATTACACAAAAGATTAGGCATTACGGCGTCTGTTCGGGCTAGTTTGGCGTATTACAATACAGAGGAAGAAGTTTCTATATTCATTAAGGGAATTAAGGATTTAATTAAAACTTTTACTTAATGTGTCATCCCGAACTCGTTTCGGGATCTCGTTCTTAGATGCTGAAACAAGTTCAGCATGACA
>CAYHSW010000065.1:0-2682 GCA_964359405.1 uncultured Gammaproteobacteria bacterium
CTTAAAAAATTAATCAAAAAATGAAAACAAAAGCATTTATTTTGTCGGCGTTAATCGTAATTATACTGTCCGGATGTTCGCTGGATAACAAAAACAAAACAGACAAACTTTATCAAAATAACGATTATAATTTTAGTTTGCGCTACTCTTCTGATTGGGAAGTAGGCGAAAATTCAACTTCAGAGGTATTTTTTACTAAAAAACCGTTAACGCTAGCTGATGTTAACAAGGGAAAAGTTTCAGAAAAAGATTGTATTATACATTTTCTCAGTCTCAACAATAGTCAAGATAAACCTCTAGAGGATTTTTGGAAAAAATTAACCAATGATCAGACTAGAGTAAAAATTGGCGACAATGAATTTTTAAGAGTGACATTCAAATCAGATAATCCAAATAATATAAGTTACACCATAGCCAGCAAGAATAAGGTTTTTCTTTTTAACACTAACAAAAATACAGGGTGTATAAGTGAAGAAGAAAAAATACTTGGAACTCTCAAGTTAAATTAGAATATATTAAAAAATAATAAAATTTATTTTATGTTTTGAGAAAGATGCTTAATATGCTTTTTCTTTAAAAAAAAATATAAAAGGAAATAAAATCCGATCGAGATTGCTCCGGCGACAATAAAAAAACCGACTAAAAGAGGAAGGGCGAAATCATAAAGAACAGAGACGCTAAAAAGAAGCGTCTCTTTTATTGTGTCGAATTGCCGGTAAGTTTGAAATTGTCTTATAAGATTTGAATAATTTTCTCGGAAAATAAAGCTCCCAACTCCCGCGGACAAAGGCAGAATAATAATTGTCATCCACATATTAGTCGCCAAAACCCCGGCTGTTGCCGCCAATCTGTTTAATCTGAAAATGGTTGAAAAAAACAAAGCCGAAAGCACACCTTCGCCGGGAAAAATTCCGAGAAAAATTCCCAGCGCCACGCCGCCGGCAATCTTTTTGGGAGTGTCGTCGATGAGAAAAAACTTCTCTAAAAATTTTTTAAATTTGTTCACTTGCCTATGTCATCCTGAACTTGTTTCAGAATCCCTAAAAATTATATTTCACCATACAAATCAATCCATTTAGAGTTTCTACTATTAACAAGATTGATTTTCCATTCTCTGTGCCAATTTTTTTATTGCTTTTCTCTGCTTATGGCGCTATAAATATTTTCAGTTTGTTCAAAATATACAAGTTTGTATAAATTATAAATACTAGTAAATCCTTTTACTAATTTATTCTTATGCTCAAAAATTCTTCTTCTTAAGTCATTCGTTACGCCAATATAAAACACGAAATTACTTTTGTTTGTCAGAATGTACCCACAATACTGTTTCATAAATTGTCATCCTGAAATTATTTCAGGATCTCGTTCCCCGTCCCGTGCTTTTTTCATCAATTTCAAATATTTCACGACTCCAAAATCAATTTCTTCTAAATTTGGATTAACACTTCTTATCAAATTTAATTTCCAATCTCTATGCCAGTTTTTTAATTGTTTTTCTCTTGCGATTGCAAGATTTACATCATTAAAAACTTCATAATAAATTAGCTTATCTATTTTATATTTTTCTGTAAAACCTTTATTTAATTTTACGTAATGCTCTACCCACCTTCTGTCAATATTATTTGTGACTCCTATATACAAAGTTCCTGATTTATTTGTCAAAATATAGACATAATAAACTTTTGTTTTTATCATATAGATGCTGAAACAAGTTCAGCATGACATTCGCTAAAAATTAGCGAACAATCTTACCATCCACCATTTTAATCTGTCTTTGGCACTGGACGGCAATTTTGGGATCGTGGGTCACGATTATGACCGTTATCCCTTCGGTTTTATTTAATTCTTTTAAGAGTTTCATTATTTCCTCCCCGGTTCTGGAATCAAGATTTCCCGTCGGTTCGTCGGCCAGAATTAATTGAGGTTGCATAATTAGCGCCCGGGCGATCGCCACCCGCTGCTGTTGGCCGCCGGAAATTTTGTTCGGGTAGGAGTCCTTTTTGGAATCAATCCCAAACCGAGTCAGAAGGGCCATGGCCCGGGCCGGATAATCAATCCCAGTTTTTTTAGTGTAAATTGACGGCAATAAAACATTTTCCAGAACGGTTAATTTTGGCAATAAATTAAACTGCTGAAAGACAAAACCGATAAATTCGTTTCTTAGAGCCGAAATTTGGTTGTCCGTTAACTTATCGATTTCTTTCTCGCCAAAATAAACCTCGCCGGCCGTAACTTTGTCTAACAGCCCGATAATGTGCATTAAAGTTGATTTACCCGAACCGGACGGGCCGACAACCGCTGTGAATTCCCCGGATTTTATTTCCAGGGAGATATTATCAAGGGTAGTAAAAACAATATCCGAATCCAAAACGTATTTTTTGGAAACATTCTGGAGTCTAATGAATGGTGTCATTTTCTTTTAAGCCTTCTTTTATTTCTGCATTGCCATCCATTTCTTCACCAATCGTCACATAAACTTTTTCTTTATTTTGTTTCAACACATACTTTTTACTATTTTCCGTCTTAATAAATTTGACCGGAGTATACAAGACATCGGCTAATTTTCTAATGGTAAAATCCACATCGCCTGTCATTCCGATCCGAAATTTTTCATTTGGGGGCAAGTTTATTTTTACTTCGTAAACTGTTCCTGTTTCTCCGGTTTTGGGAATATAACTGATG
>CAYHSW010000065.1:2782-4410 GCA_964359405.1 uncultured Gammaproteobacteria bacterium
CAAGAGTGATTTCTGCGGATTTAGACGCGGTTAATTTACTAACTTCTGTTTGATCAGCCGTGGCGGAAAAATAAATTGTGGCGGGGTTGACCACTTCAATTTCTGACTGGGCCGGCGTCACATTGACCCCGGCGTTCGGAGCCGCAACTTTCGTCACAATGCCGTCAATCGGAGTCCAAAGGTTGGCATATTTGACGGCAATCGCTTTAAGTTCCACATCCAGAACGGCATTATTCAAATCAAACTGGGCCTTTTCAAAAGCCCGCCTGACAGCCGTTGTCATGATTGAAGTATCACCGGAAGAATCTTTCGTCGATTCAAAATCCCAGCGTTCGCTCATATAAGTATTTAAATATTTGCGCAAATTTTTTTGCAATTCCGCCTGATCCAAACTGGCCACCCCCTGATATTTTTTGACCGTATCCCCCTCTTTAACTCCCACCCAGGCAAGATAACCGGAAGTCTGAAACCGCAAAGTTGATTTCTCATAAGCATCTATTTGGCCTGACAAAGACAAGGTTTCTTTTAACGTCCCTCGTTTAATAGTGTATGAAGTTACTTTTGTTTCTGTCTTTGGCCCAAAAATTTTAAAAGCTCCAAAACCAATAATGCCAATTATCACCAAGATCAGCCACCATCTTTTTTTAGCCATATACAAAACTTTTGCAATCATGCGCTTTATAGTTTAGCAGCTTTGCATTATACTGCACATATGGAAAATGTATATGATGTCGCAATTATTGGCAGCGGGCCGGCGGGGTTGACGGCAGCGATTTATTGTTCACGGGCAAATTTAAAAACTTTGGTATTGGCGGGAACCAAATGGGGCGGTCAGTTGATGCTGACAACCACTGTCGAAAATTTTCCCGGCTTTCCCGACGGAGTTGAAGGTCCTCAACTTATGGAGAATATGAGAACTCAAGCTTTGAGATTCGGTGCTAAAATTGTCAATGAAAATTGCACCGAATGTCATCCCGAACTTGTTTCGGGATCTCGTCCTGAAACCGCGGGGGTCAGTAACCAGATGCTGAAACAAGTTCAGCATGACAATGAATTCGTCGTTAAAACGACGAATTCAGAGTATCGCTCGCGAGCAATAATTATTGCCACGGGTGCGGAAGTGAAATGGTTGGAACTAGAAAATGAACAACGATTGATTGGCCACGGGGTCAGCAGTTGTGCCCCGTGTGATGCGTTCTTTTTCAAAAATAAAAGAGTTGCCGTGGTCGGTGGCGGCGATTCCGCCTGCGAAGAAGCTTTATTTCTAACTAAATTTGCGTCAGAGGTGACCATCATTCATCGCCGCGATTCTTTACGCGCTTCCAAAATCATGCAGGACCGGGTTAAAACCAATCCAAAAATAAAATTGTTATTTAATACCGAAGTTGTTGACGTTCTCGGCGAGTTTAAAGTTGAAGGTTTAAAATTAAAATCCTCTAGCCCCTATCCCCTAGCCCCTAACCCCTTGTTAATCGATGGCTTATTTGTGGCTGTCGGTCATTCACCAAATAATGAATTATTAAAAGGCCTCGAAGGCCAGCCCGGGGTTTTTATGGCCGGTGATGTAATTGACACTAAATACAAGCAGGCCATCACTGCCGCGGCGTCTGGTTGTACGGCGGCTATGG
>CAYHSW010000066.1:0-1613 GCA_964359405.1 uncultured Gammaproteobacteria bacterium
TGCTGCCCAGCATGGATTCGGACCATGATAAACGGGGCCAAAACCCGTTGTCCTGCCATTAGACGACCGGGCAGTCTAATATCTTGATGAATTTTAACACAGACTATGGCATAATATCCACATCGCGGGCGTGGTTCACCGGTAGAATGCCTCCTTGCCAAGGAGGAGACAGTGGGTCCGATTCCCATCGCCCGCTCCGTAAATACTTGCTGAGGTAGCCAAGGCGGTCACGGCGGGGCTCTGAAAAAGCTCAGATGTCAGTTCGATTCTGACCCTCAGCACTTTTGGTATGACAAACTTCTGGACTAAACTTCCAAAACCTTTTACCGTTCTTGCTCCTATGGATAACGTGACAGATATGGCGTTTCGGGAAATGGTATCCCACAATCTACCAAAACCAGATGTTGTGTTCACAGAGTTCGTAAATGTTGATGCCATTGTCCACGGAGCTCTTGATAAATTAAAATATTCTGAACAGCAAAGACCCATTGTCGCCCAAATCTGGGGTGTCAACCTGGCAAGTCTTGAACAGGCGGCCAAAATTGTCCAAAATTTGGGTTTTGATGGTGTTGATATCAATATGGGTTGTCCGGTTAAAGATGTCGTTAAACTCGGCGGGGGAGCGGCCTTAGTCAAAAACCCCAAAATAGCCGTGGCAATAATTAAAGCCGTTATGAAAGGGGCTAGAAATATTCCCGTTAGTGTTAAAACACGATTAGGTGCTGATTTTGAGGCTTTACTAAAAACGGATATTGCTGCCCTAACAATTCACGGTCGGACACCAAACCAAATGTCAAAAGGCCTTGCCGACTGGGAGTCCATCGGCAAAGTTGTTAAGTTGGCCAAAGAAACCATTATTATTGGCAATGGGGACGTAAAAACTTACGATGAAGTTTTGGAAAAATATAAAAAATATCGCGTTGACGGAGTGATGATTGGACGGGGCATTTTTAAAAATCCGACTGTTTTCAGCAAACAGCTAAGAATTTTAACCAAAGAAGAACGATTGGATTTATTAGAAAAGCATATTGAGTTGATAAAAATCCATGGCGGGGCAATTAATAGTTTTTTAAAAATGTACCTAAACGGTTTTCCGGGGGCTAAAGAGTTACGCCAAGACTACCTTTCGCAAGCCATTTGCTAAATTATTATAAAAGTTTTCCATTTCTTTTCTGTCAAAATCAATTAATAATTTGGGGGTATCAATCAACTCCGTTACTTTTAAATAATTTTTAATAACTGATAATATATCAGTTTCACTCATAAATTTCTTATTAGCATCGACTCGCAATTTAGCTTCCGACCAACCGGTTTTTTTAATTATTAAAAAAAAATCAATGTAATCACGACCCCTAGGCAGAGTACTTATTGTTTTAACTTTATTTACAGCAATATCATAAAGACTGTCGACCCTCAAACCCTGCCAAATAGTGGGTTTTTTAAGAATGGTGGGGCAATAATGATTAAAATCGACCTTTAATATAGAATCGTCTTTATATCGTAAAATAAAAGTGCTAAATCCAAAATCTTCGTCATGGTGATAAAACTGATAACCAAATTGGTCTTTGTTATTAACAATCCACGCTTCAAGCCTGTCGGTGTCAAACGATTTT
>CAYHSW010000066.1:1713-4317 GCA_964359405.1 uncultured Gammaproteobacteria bacterium
TACCAGGAACTTAAAGCTGTCCCACCGGTGAGGTAGAAATTTTCGAGGAGGTACTTTTCGCGAACAGCCACGGTAAGAAATTTTCTCTGTTGAACTGTAAGCCCGGTTCCGGGTGCCAAGGTTTGTTCCATACAAGGAATTCTATCACCTTTTGCTTGTCCGGGGAAATTTGATCTTTAATTTCGTTCCAAAACAGTTTTATTTCGTTAACATTTAATTTTTCGCCGTCTAAACCATAATTAATAAGCTGGGTCAACCGCCAAACTTTATATTTTTTCGGGTAAAGTTTTTTAAACTGTTTTTCGTCCATATTCCAGTTGATCATAAAATTATTTTAACATATTGTATAATTAGACTGTTAGGGCCAATGGCGGAATGGTAGACGCGCACGGTTCAGGACCGTGTCCTGCAAGGGATGGAGATTCGACTTCTCTTTGGCCCACTGGAACAATCTAAATGCGGATGTGGTGGAACGGTATACACGTCGGCCCAAGGAGCCGATCCCGAAAGGGGTGGAAGTTCGAATCTTCTCATCCGCACTAGACCTATAGTAATATATGACCGATAAACAAATTTGGCAGACAATAAGCCTTGATTTGCGGCGGGCAGCCGGATATTTACACGCGGGAGCAAAATCAAAAGCAGATTATTTTTTAAACGAAGCAGAACTGTTAAAACCCAAAATTTACTCACAAAAATTTTCAAAAGCCTTGATGTTTTGGAATAAAGATAACGCCGAAGATTTACTCCTGACCAGCACTCTGCTAAACTGCAAGTTATGATTAACACGGTTAAATGTCCAAATTGCGGGGAAGAAGTGGAGATTTCAAAAGCAATTTTTGATGAGCAGTTGACGGCCGCGAAAAAAGAGATGGAGGAACAGTCGCAAAAAAGAATAAAAGAACTTTCTTTTGAAATGGCCTCCCTTATTAAACAAAATCAAAGTTTAAAACGATTAGAGGAAGAACGGGAGTTAGAAACCGCCAAAAAAATTGCCGTTGCGGAAGATAAAGTTCGCATTGAAGCTTCCAAAAAAGCTACCGAGGAAGCCGGTTTAAAACTTTCGGAAAAAGATAAAAAGATTTCTGATATGGAAAAAATGATTGAGGAGTTAAAGCGGACGGCCCAGCAGGGGAGTCAACAAACTCAGGGCGAGGTTTTAGAGCTGGAACTGGAACAATTATTAAAGACTGAATTTCCCAATGATATTATTAAGGAAGTGCCAAAAGGCATCAGAGGCGCGGATATTATTCAGGAAGTTTATGATAAAAGCTCACGCTTTTGCGGGACGATTTTGTGGGAATCAAAAAATGCCAAATGGTCACAGGGTTGGATCCAAAAACTTAAAGACGATCAGCGGGCGGTTTCCGGCGATGTTGCGGTATTATTAAGTGTTGACCTTCCAAAGGAATTTAAACCGTTTAAATTCCAGTCGGGGATTTGGATAACAAACCGCGAGTCGATGCTTTCTTTGGCTTTTGCCATCAGGAAAAATCTTTACGAGGTTTACGTTACAAAAATGGCCAATGAAGATAAGGGAGAAAAGATGGCAGTTTTATACGAATATGTTAATTCGCTTGAATTCAGACAAAAAATCGAAACTATGGTCGAAACTTTCTCCGCCATGTTTGACGAAATTGAGAGGGAAAAACGCTGGTTTGCCACCAAGTGGGCCAGACAGGAAAAAATTGTTAGAAAAGCCTTGGATTCAACCCATCAACTTTACGGTAATGTCCAGGGGATTACCGGAACTTTACCGGAAATGAAATCACTTGTTGCAAGTGTGGCCAATGAGGGATTCGAACCCCCGACTTCCTCGATGTAAACGAGACACTCTACCGCTGAGTTAATTGGCCTTACGGGTTCGGCGTGATCCCATGAATTATAACACGGGTAGAGTCTTCTGGCTTAATATTGGCCAAAAACTTTTTGCCTCCCATATCAGGTGATGTCCAATAATAAAGTGCCTGCGCGTCGGCGGGGCGTAAATTAACACAACCATGCGACCGTGGTTTGCCAAAATCATTATGCCAGTAGGCCCCGTGCAGGCCGTAGGCTTTGTAAAAGTATTGGACAAACGGAACGTTGGGCAAATCATAGCCTTCACCTTTCATCCTTTGGGCAAAAATCTTAGCCCAGATTCGAAAATCACCGGTAACCGTCGGCATCCACGGCAAACCGGAGCTGACCGGAAACTCATAAACAATTTTATCCCCCTCATGGGCATATAACTTTTGCAATGACAAATCGACCTCAATCCATTTATTTTCATTATTGGCGCCAAGAACCAAAACGGGCTGCAAAAATTTCAGAACGTTGACATAGGCGACTTTCTTATTGTCCCAAACCGCCGTTTGCGCCGTTTCATCAACCTCCCCGGTTGAACTCAAAATTTCCTGAATTTTGACATCGGAGGCCAATTCGTCTTTGTCTTGTAAATTAGAATAAATAATTATCCCCAAGGCACAAAATAAAATGAAAATGGGTATAAAAAACCTTGCCATTAACTTTAGAGTAACATATGATAAAATAAGACTGCAAGTGGGAAGGCCGAGGTGGCGAAATGGTATACGCGCAGCACTTAAAATGCTGTGATTTTAAAAA
>CAYHSW010000067.1:0-4120 GCA_964359405.1 uncultured Gammaproteobacteria bacterium
GGCGAATACACAGTTACCATCCCAACTTATAGAAATGACATTCACATTGAGGAAGATTTGATTGAAGAAGTGGGAAGAATTATCGGCTATGATAATTTCCCAAAAACTTTGCCTACTGCGCCGACACCGACGGAAAAAGTAGCTTATGCCAAAGATTATGATTTTGAATATGAAGTCAAAAATATTTTAAAAGGCGCAGGATATAATGAAATTTACACTTATTCGTTAGTTTCTGAAACCCAACTTCAAAAACTAAACTTAACCGGTATTAAAGTTCTAAATCCCATTTCTAAAGATTTTGAATATTTGAGACCGACTCTTTTTGGTAATATTCTTGAAGCATATAAACAAAATCAAGCTAATTTTGATGTTATAAAACTTTTCGAACTGGGGAAAGAATATAAAGATAAGGAACATTACTGGCTAAGCGCCATTACAAATGGTGATAAATTTTTAGAAGCTAAAGGCTGTATTGAAAATATCTTAATAAATTTAGGAATTAATTATTCAATAAAACCGGTAGTTTTTGACTGGTTACATCCCGGGAGATCCGCAGAAGTAATTTCCGGCCAGAAATCTCTAGGATTGATTGGCGAAATAAGCCCTACGATATTAGATAAATTTGGAGTTAAGGGCAGAGCAATTTACTGGGCTTTAGATTATGAATTCCTGGAAAAATTGGCAAATTTAAATAAAAAATATCAGCCGGTGCCGTTATATCCGCCGATTATTGAGGATTTGACACTGACTGTTCCGGAAGGGACATTAATAGGGGAGTTGATGGAAAAAATTAAGGCCGTGAGTAAATTAATTGTTGATGTCCAATTAATTTCCACACATGAGATAAATTTTAGTTTTAGAATTACCTATCAAGACCAGACTAAAAATTTAACGGATAAAGATATCGAGCCACTCCGGAAGAAACTTAAGGTGTTGGAGTAGGAGTGGGTGTTGAATCCCAGGCCGCGTTAATACCAATTTTAATCGTTGCCCCGCCGGCATTGCCGCCGGAATCGACCGCTTTGAATTTTAATTCGTGTGAACCGTTCGACAAACTTAAGGTTTCGTCTAATGAATTAACGGCCTTATTTATTTTTTCTGAACCATCAACTTCTAAAACAAATTGCACAATGTCTCTGGCAGAAAAGGCCTTAGCTTTTATAGCAATAGAATTAGAATCAATTCTCTGCTGGTCCTTCGGCGATTCTACATTAACAACCACATCGTTTTGTTTGGCGTCGGATTTGTCTGTTGGCGGATTCCATTTAGCATCGCCTTTTTTATTATCCGCCAGCCATTTATTGATGGCATCCTGCCAATGATTGATATTTTTTTCTTTATCATAAATGGGCAAGCCTACCCAAACAAGCGGTTCCTGTTCTTCAATCACAACAAATTCCTTTGAGTCGTAATCACCCGATTTAATCTCCATGTCATTGGCCAGTTTGCCGTTAGACTTTGATACTTTTAAACTCTTAAATATTGACGATTGAGAAATTGGTTCGGTCCCTTTAGTAAAATACTCGCTGCGGATGCCATCATTTCCGTGAGGCAAGCCGCCCCCAAGAGTGTCAACCGGCATGGCCACGACCGAGTCGGGCTTTATAAATTCCTCGTTAGGGGTTTTGACCAAAATCGTTTTCATTATCCGGTTCCAAATCGGGGCCGCCCCGGTAACGCCAGAGGTAATCGTCGGCGACATAATAGTATTATCATTATTGCCGACCCAGACTCCGACAACAACTCCGGGTGTATACCCGAGAGTCCAATTATCACGTTTCTGATCAGTGGTTCCGGTTTTAACGGCTACGGTATGACTCGGAACAACGAGCAAGCTGTTCGCGCCAAAAACATCTTTCCTGGCATTATCATCAGATAAAATATGCGAAACAATAAACGAAACTTCCGGCGAGAAAACCCGCGGCTCGGTTACCGGCTTATATTCGTATAAAACTTTTCCCTTAGCATCGGTGACTTTTAAAATGGACAGGGGATCAACTTTTAAACCACCATTGGCAAATGCTCCATAGGCCCCGGTCAGTTCCAAAAGCCGGACTTCCCGGCCTCCAAGAGCGAGTGATAGACCAACGTTTTTCATATTCTCCGTTGTCGGTTCCCAGGTTGACAAACCGGCATTAAAACCGTTTTGCATTATGTCTTTTACTCCGGAGAGGGCCGTTAATTTTACCGCGATCGTGTTTATAGAATTGCCGAGGGCAAAACGAAGTTGTATCGGCCCGGCATATTTTAAGTTATAATTTTCGGGCGTATAAATCGGATTTTTAGGGTCATTTGAAGGATAGCTTGTTTTGACATCCATCAGCATTGATGAGGCGGTATAGCCTTTGGACAGAGCCGTCGCGTAAACGAACGGTTTGCCCGATGACCCTGGTTGACGTAAGGCCGTGGCCACGTTGTAACTGCCGTAATCTTTATCAAAATAATCATAGGAGCCGACCATGGCTTTTATTTCCCCGGTTTTTGGATCCAAAACTACCGCTGCTCCATTTCCTACTTTGGCTTTTTTTAGCTTAATTATTTCCTCATTAACAATTTTCTCTGTGGCTTCTTGCCAGTCTAAATCTAACGTCGTGGTGACACGAAGCCCGCCGCCCTCAACTGTGTCCTCGCCAAACATTTTAACCAGCTGGTCTTTGACATAAAAAACGAAATGGGGAGCTTTGATACCCGCCGATGCGCTTGCAAATTGAAATGTGGTCAGCTGTTTAATACTGTCGGTCTCTTGTTGATAATTAATATAACCGTCCTCACGCATCCGCCGCAAAACGTTTTTTGTTCGCTCAACATAGGCTTTCGGATTGGAACCAAAGGGATAATAAGAGGTCGGGGATTGCGGCAAACCGGCTAAAATCGCCGACTCCAAAAGCGTTAAATCTTTAACTGATTTACCGAAAAATTTTTGAGCTGCCGATTCTGCGCCATACAAAGACCCGCCGTACGGGGCTTCGTTTAAATACATCTGTAAAATTTGCTCTTTCGAATATTTAGTTTCAATTTGATTTGCCAGAATAAGTTCCCGAATTTTTCGTGAGGCAGTTTGTTCACGGGATAATAAAGTATTTTTAACCACTTGTTGGGTTATTGTTGATCCGCCGCCGGCGATGCCCCCTCTTAATACCGAATTTCTAATTGCTCTAATTATTCCTAATAAATCATATCCAGAATGCTTATAAAAGTCCTTGTCTTCAATAGAGACAGTGGCTTCCTGCAAAGTTTTGGGGATACTTTTAATATCAAGGGGGATGCGGTTGGCATCCTGATAGACGTCATATAAAGTCTTGCCGCCTTTATCATAAATAATGGTTGAAAATCCATCGCGTCTTATCACCTTACTCGGGTCCGGAAGTCCGAATGAAAACACCGCAAAAACGATTGTTGTCAGAATTGAAAACCCGATCACTCCCACCAAACTACCAACAGCCAAATAAGTCAGAAGTTTCGTTTTCTGGATTCGAGTAAATTGAGGTAGAGAGATACGAATCATGCTACTTGAAATAAAGCATACCATAAGTTCATAATATTGTCATGACCGCAAAGAAAAAATTCCTTACTTTAACTGAATTTGGTAACCTGTTGGCTATCAGTAATCACGAATTGAAAACAGCCATAATTGAAGGTATCGCTAAAGAAATCCGTTCTCTTGAAAGTAGAATTGGTGATCGTTTTGACAGCCAATCTTCCTCAATTGAAAACAAACTTCGTGAATTAAAAGAGGAAATGTATTCTGAATTTGATAAAGTTCACAAGCATCTTAATGATATTGACGAAGAAATAATTTTTCTGGATACCAAAAGGGAAGATCTTGAAAATACTTTGAAAATCAAAAAACCACAATTTGTTGTCAATTAATTAAAATATGATAAATAAAAAGAAAATTGTTAAAGATCCAGCGATAACGTTGTCCATTCTTAAAGATGCTTTAGCCGAGAATAATAAATCGCTAATAAGTATCATGGATGATCGTTTCCATCGTCAGTGGATGTCTGTTGAAAGTAAATTCTCCGAACTTCGCGAGGAAATGTTTGCTAAATTTGAAGCCGCTGATAAAAATCTTGATAAGAAACTTGAGGTGTTGAAAAATGAACTTACTCAAAGTATC
>CAYHSW010000068.1:0-4102 GCA_964359405.1 uncultured Gammaproteobacteria bacterium
ACTTGCCGATGCCAATCCTTTGTCCCCGGTATATCCCTGAACGGTTATGTCTGCCTGCCATGAACCACAACCTGTTGTTTTAACCGTTCCCACTTTAGCCGTCGCTCCCGGTTGTACGGCTACACAACCGTCTTTCGCAACACCACTCCAGGCGGGACCACAATATCCGGAGGTATTACCCTCACAATTATAAGTACCGCCACAAACTGTTACTGCATCATTGCAATTGTTTGTCGCTGTACATCCACTAGAGTTACATGAAACATTGCTAAGGCACGCGTGGGTTATGTGGTTCCCTTGATCGGTAACTGCTGAGGGGGGTGTCCAGTTACACGCCGCGCAATCATTTGGTCCGTCCCCCGGTACTTGGACGCAGACATTGCCGACACAAGCCTGGTGGAATTTTCCGCTAGCTGAATCATTACAACTCTTACCCGTACTACAAGCCCCATTTGGAACATTACAAACTTGTCCGCTCCCATATTGACCACAATCAGAATCACTTCCGCAGCATCCCGCCGGATCCGAAGCCGGCGGTGGTGTTACCGGCGCAGGAATCTGCTCTTGTTGTTCTTGCCTTTGTTCTTGTTGTTCCTGCCGCTGTTGGTCGGCAGTCGGTAAGTCTATGGGCGGCTCGGATGTATCAGAAGCACATTCTTTACAATTTCCGTAATGATCACATCCGCAAGGACAATCGCCATCACAGGCAACCCTTGCTCGGCTTCTGTTATCCTGTTGGTTTTTTACCACGACAAGACTTGCTCCAAGACCGATAACCAAAACAATCACGGCAATCAAAAGAGGAAAAACGCGTTTGTCAGAAAGATGACCAAACACTGGCTCTTGAGTCTGTTGTTTTCGTTTAACCAAAATAGCAACAACTACTGCCAGAGCAACTAAGAACACAAAAATCCCTATCGAAGGCACATAAGAAAATAATGTTAACGGATCCATAAAGCTTTATAAATTGTCGACAATCCCAGAGTAACAAGGAAAGACCCCGCTGTCAAGAGAAGAATCATATTTTCGGTTGCTCCGGTCACCGGCGGTTCGACTGCCGGCGGCTTAGGCTTAATTGTCGCGCTTGGCGTGCCGATGGTCATCGGGATTATCGACGTTCCCGCCGCCTGGACGGTAAAATTTCTTATTAATTTTTTCGTCGTTCCCACTGAATCCAGATAGGAAATTGTCAAAATGTGATCCCCGGCTGGCAAATCAACCGACGGCACCCATTGCCATTTTCCGGCCGTGTCAACTTTCACAATTCCCGTTACCGGATTAGACCGGACTTCAAGTTGAAGAGTTTGACCAACCGGGGCTGTCCCCCGGAAAGTCGGCTGGCCAATTAAAACTTTTTCCCCTTCATAAGGCGAAGTAATAGCTACTTGTGTAATTGGGGTGGTCGAGGTGACAGAAACAACAACGGTACAACTTATATCTTTCCCCAAAATAATATTCGGAACCGGCTTATCTTTACCCACAGTGCAAGACACCGTGGAAACCCCGTCTGTTCCCCCCTCAACAAAAATTGTTTCCGGATCGTTATTTTTTAATTGTAAATATGCTTTTAAATCGGCCGTCCTTATATTGTTTGTCGGCAGTAAAAAATTTCCGTTTGATTTTACGATGGTGGAGACCGGCGATCCGCCAAAAGGGGAAAAATAAACAACTGCCCCATATGCCGGACTCCCGTCAGTTTTTGAAACCGTCCCGTAAATCGGTTCCGCGGCTGTCGCCGAAACGGTGACACTCGGAGCCGTAGTTATTTCATATGTTGACGCCCCGTTCTCCACCTGATAACTATATTTTGTTCCGGCATTTAAATTTTTGACAGTAATGTGATGGGTATTATATGGTTTTGACTGGTCAAGACTTGAATCCCTATCGTCGGGAAAGAAAACCTGTCCGACAATTCCTGCCGACCCTTTAACAACCGCGTCTGTCAGATATGAAACGGTAAACGAAGCCTCAGAGATATTTGTGATTCTTATGTTTTTTGGGGTGGTTCCGACTGCGGCTTTAGTCATCAGACTTTGAAATCCCTGTGTCGCCACAACAGTAATTCCTACCGCAAAAGTTAAAATTAATAAAGCTAATAATGTTGGGATGCGTTTCATTGTTTTTTTGCTGATGTTGTTGCCACTGGCAAACTATAAAAAACCTCCGGTTCTTTCCGGCTTTTCAAATTCTGTATTATCTTTGTATCAATTTTTGGGGTAATTGGCAAGGCGATCTCTTCAAGAGCTTTGGGAATTGTTGAGGTGGTGTAGGCGTGATAGGCATCAAAAACCACCCAGGCAAGAGCCGTAATTAATGTCGCTACCGCTAAAAATAAAACATCTTTATCTTTCATGGCAAATAATAAATATTTGTTGTCGCCTTGTTGTCATCTTTCGAAACAGAAATTTCCGCCGGGCTAAAAAGCCGCGGTAAATTTAAAACCTGTTTAAAGAAATTTTTGACGCTGTCAAAACTGCCGGAAAACGTCAATGTGACCGGGACTAATTCTGCAGAAACAGTGCTGTTTTTACCATAATCAGCCTTAGCAACGGAAACCTTACTTAAATTTATTCCCGAGGCTGTAGCGGTTTTTTCCAGAAAGATAATGGCTTGTGAAACCGACGGATCGGTTGGCAGGGCGGTAAAAACCAACGGCAAATCTTTTTCGGCCACCTGATAGTCATTTTGCAACGCCGACAAAGAGTTTATTTTTTCATCCAGCCGCCGGTTTAAACCTTGCTTATCCTCTATCTGCCGTGTCAACCCCGCAATTGTAGCAATGGTGGGGCGAATGGCAAAAGCGACAAAAATTGCCACGGTAAAAATTGACATGACAACGGTGAAATAGGCCCTAAAAATGGGATTTTTCAAGACCGGTCCCAGATATGTGTAATACCGCTTATAACGTTGATATTCTGATCGATAATCTAAAGCCATAAATCCAAAGATATACTAAAGGTAATCGCTCCTCCCGCATCGCGGGAAATCTTGTCCACCGACAAACTCTGAATATTTTTGTTCTGACGAATGGCCCCGACAACCGTAGACAATCCCGCTTCCGTAGGGGTGGTTCCGGAAATAATTATTTTTGGCCCGTTAACCGTCACGGTGTCCAAAATCGTTTCCAGGGGCAAAACCGTGGTTATATAATCTAAAGTTTTATCCGGATGGATTGACCCGCTTTCAATTGCGGATATTTTATTGATCCTGTTTTGCAGCTGCCGGACTTTATTTTCAAATGGTTCAGCCGCGGTAATAATATTCTTTTTCCGTGAGATTTCTTCGGACAAATCAGTGATATCACGGTCTAATTTAAACCTTGATAAAAATGCCAAAAGAACAATAAGTTCCGTAACCACGACAATATACCGCCCATAAGTTAGAGCCCATTTCAAAAGCTTCCCCAGGGGGGCTTTTTCGATCTCCTCGGTGGGTAATAAATTTATGTCCGGAGTCCCGGCTACCATATCTATCCAGCATACAACACTTGTAAACGAAAAATAAAGGTACTAAACTGAAATCGTGCGTTGGTTTTCTGTTCTTTTAACTATATTGATCTTCGCCGCCGGAATTCTTGTTTGCGGTTTTATTTACATCAAGTTTTCCGGGGTGAAAACGGTTGTTGTCCCGATTGCGGCAATCCCCACTCCAACTCTCAAACCAAAACCGGAGGTCAACCCAATCGAAATAAACAATTTGGCCGTTATTGGGGGATTAAATCTTCCGGATATCACTCTTTCAGATGTCAAGAATTGGTCCGAAAAGAACGGGGTCGCCACGGTCAGTGCCTATACGGGTTCTCTTCCCGGTCTCCCCACAGAATTTAAAATGCCAAAAACGGCAACTGTTCTTGCCGGCCGGTATCAAAAAACCGTTGCTAATAACAGCGTTGCCATTAGTCAGGGAAAAATAAACCAAACGGTGACTTTTACCCCGCAGGCGAAATTTTGGGTCAATAAAGGAGGAAAGATATTTCAGTATGGATCCGCAAACAATCTTTTATCCGCTCCGGAATATTTCCCGGAAATTTTTAATCCCTACACATGGCTCGTGGCTCTTGGGATCACAACAGACAACCATTATTTCTCATCATCAGGACTTT
>CAYHSW010000069.1:0-1521 GCA_964359405.1 uncultured Gammaproteobacteria bacterium
TGTGATATAATTGTGAGGTATGGAGACGGATTTTTTGGATTTGCCAAATAATTTTAGACAAGATGTTTTTGAGAAAATTTTAAAGGCGGTTAACCGCCACGAGTCCGTTACTCTTGTTGCCCCTCCGGGAATGGGGAAAACTTTAACAATGCAGTTGTTAGTCAAAAGGTTGGTTAACTGTTTATATATTGACCTAAACAGTTTATGGGAGAAAAATATTCCTACAGATAAACCTCTGACTATTATTTTGGATCACGCGGAAAATTTTTCCGACCAGCTCTATTTTAAATCCGTCCGGGAATCAGGCAGGGATAAAATAAATTTTGTCTTTGCGGTCAGCGGTAGTATCTTACCAACAGGTCCACTTGATCCGGTTATCATGGAAAATATTATTTATCTTGAACCACTAAATACCCGGGACGCCAGGATTTTTTTGGAAAAATGTGAACAATTATTTCGAGGCAAATTAACCTCAAAGCAAAAACAAGAAATTTTCATTCTTTCTGGTGGGGTTCCCAGACTAATTAAGAGGTTAGTAAAGCTTTTTATTGACGGTCTTGATCCGACCACTGATTTAAAATTTCAAAATGATTTGGGAGAAATAAATAAATTTTACGGGCGAACTGCCACAACCGATGAAACGGTCGGGAAAATCCAGTTTAAAGACACTCTTTCCAAACAAGAATATTTATTAGCTAAATTATTAATTGAAAATAAAGACAAAATGGTCACGCGGGAAGCGATGATTGAAGCCGTCTGGCAATCCAAAATGTATGACGTCAACGAACACGCCCTTGATCAGATGCTTCACCGCCTGCGCAAAAAACTCGCCACGGCAACCCCTAAATGTAATTTAATCTCTTTCCGCGGCCGAGGTTGTAAACTAGAAATCGTTTAATATTTTCTCGGGTATCTTTTCGCATTCACACGATTTTCCCCACGACTGGTCCATGGCGGACGGCATTTTTTTCCGTTCAAACAGATATCTTTATTATTAGTTGCTAAGACGTGCACTCTGTGCGCGCCAATGTTTAAATCAGTTGACATGCCAGGTTCAAGCCGTCCACCACTACTGTGGATTTCTACACCATGGGCGCCACAATTAGTTAATGAGGCACGTTTATACCCTGTCGCTTTGTCATAAACAACGGCGCCATTACTCTCCACTTCCTGCAACCACACATGAATTTTATTTAGCATTGCATCACAGGCAATACTCGTTGCATCAGCCCGGGTATATGTAAACTCTGCTCCCATAATTTAATCACCTCGTTTCTCTTTGGAGTTTATGTTAAGGTAGAATCATTAACTTGATTTTTGGTTCCCAAAAGGTTAACAACTAGATTACAAAAGGCGTGGTATAATCAACACATGAATTCAAAACGACCCTATTTTCTCTGGGACTATGATTTAACCGAGACTGATGTCCGGCGGATTTTGCGTGGACAAAATGAGACCGAAAAGCTTTGGATGATGGGAAGAATTTTAGCCAGTGCTAATTTTAAAGATATTTGGAAATAT
>CAYHSW010000069.1:1621-3990 GCA_964359405.1 uncultured Gammaproteobacteria bacterium
TGAATCGGCTGCAGTTCTTTATAAATTGCTTCTGCCAACTCTGTTTTTAATTCTCCATACTTGATTCCTGCTTCTTTATACATGCTTCGGTATTGTTGAGCCCGGTCATGGCCTTCAAATAATTCCACAAACGTCACTAAATTCGCCGTCCCGCCAGTGGCGGGAAAACTTTCTCCCTTCCCCGAATCCGTCACCGCTTTAGCCAAAACGGCTTTTATTTCTTCAAGGGAATCGGTCAAGGTTATAGTCCCGCCTTTTGATTTACTCATTTTCCCTTCTCCAACTAATGAAGGAACACTTCCTCCCGGAGTCGCATACCGTTGCGGTTCAACCAACTTAGTCCCGTACATGCTGTTAAATTTTCTTGCCATTTCCCTTGTTACCTCAATATGCGGCTCCTGATCAATTCCAACCGGAATAAATTCCGCGTTATAAATTAAAATATCCGCGGCCATTAAAACAGGGTAGTAGAAAAGGCCAATATTGACGTAGTCAGGATAGGTTTCTTTTTTATCTTTATAGGTTGGTAAGTCTTCGATCCGGCTCACCGGATAGACACAGCCCAAATAATAAGCCAACTCCAGATGTTCCCCCGCCATCTGCGACTGAATCAAAAGATGACATTTTTTAGGATCCAAACCGGCTCCCAAATAATCTAGGACAACATCTCTAACAGATGATTGCAAAGATTTTGGGTCATACGGAACATTAATAGAATGGAGATCCACAACAGAAAAAATGCAGTCAAATTTATCCTGCAACTCAATCATGCCCTTAATGGCACCCAAATAATTACCAATATGCGGCCGGGCATTGGCTCTTATTCCCGAAAAAACTCGTTTTTTGATTTCCATATGCTTTTCTTATATTACCAGATAATCTTTGGCAGGGATATCCCGATTCGGACGGGAACTAAAAGTTTTGGAAACTTTCATGCTACCGTTACACCATATCCCTAAACAAAATCCGTGCTTTACTTCTCACCCTCAATTCCAATAGAAAAACCAAGACCCCTGATTGTCGCTAATGTTTTAAGTAAAACCTCCTGTCTTTTTTCCTGCTTTTCCGTCAACATCCTATTAGCATGTTCTTGACCAAAACAGTCGCCAACATCATACAAAAACCCCAGATCCCGTTCTGCTAAATCCGCAGGTTGCAAATCGATTACAATTCTTCTAGTTTTCATTTTCATCATCTCCTCTCATAAAAAAGACCCTTACAAAATTTCCACACAAAATGGAAAGCTTGTAAGGGCCCTTATTCGAAAGGATGTGCCACCCTTATTTATTCTCCCATTAAAAAATCCCCACCATTGGGGACACGAATTAATGAGAAAATCTCATTTCCGTTCTCCGCAATTTGCGACAAACGTTGTTTTATTTTTACGGTTAAACTTCCGTCAGTGATTTAAGCTGCCCCTCTTCGGTTCCAACCATCCGAGTCAAAGGGTTTATTCAATTGCTTGAATTGTAACATTAATAAATTTAGTTGTCAAATTTTTTATGTTAAACTAAATTTATGGACAAGATGATGGCGGAAATAATTTCTGATCTTTTTGTCAATCTTGCCGCCGGTTGGATTGGAGCGGTACTGATTTTCCCCATTAATCAAAATAAACCCCGAAAAATTCGATTATGGTTATTGACGGCGAACATTTCATTTGCTACATTAGCTTTGTTATTCGCTTACTTAATAAAAAAATATGGCTCGTAAAAACAACACCACTATTGACTGGGCAGATATCAACATTAGGGCTAACATCATGATGGCTCTGGTTATGATTGTAGCCTTACTCCTGTTTATTGCCTTTAAATTGACAGTTGGGAAATAAAAGATTATAATCTTTAAAGTTCGACCATATGGGAAAAGTTATTGCGTGACCTTGCGTCGCCAATTAAGACTGACCAGGGCGACACAAGGGAGGTGAATTACATTGGATAATTTTCAGGATCAAACTTTAACCTGCAGAGATTGCGGAAATAGTTTTGTTTGGACGGCTTCGGAACAAAAGTTCTACGCTGACAAAGGATTCGCTAATTCACCGGTTCGATGCCCGGCTTGCCGCGCGGCTAAAAAAGCCCAGATGGGAGGCGGACAGAGAGGCGGATTTGGCGGAGGACAGGGTGGTGGTGGATACTCAAGCGGACCAAGACAGATGTACGACGCTACCTGTTCCAATTGCGGTAAACCATGCCAGGTTCCGTTCCAACCGAAATTGGACGAAAACGGAAAACCGGTTCGACCGATTTACTGCAACGACTGTTTCAAATCACAGAGGGCGTAAGCCCAAAGTGATTCTGGCCGCGTCCAGAACCTATAAAACTCACACGTATTACGAATTGAGGGTAAGAGTGTGAGTTTTTTAGTGG
>CAYHSW010000070.1:0-3938 GCA_964359405.1 uncultured Gammaproteobacteria bacterium
CCGCCTGAAAAAAATACTTCCACATTTTTTCAAACTCCCCTTCCCAAAAACTCATCATTTCCCCGCTTAACTCGTTAAAATTCTCATTAATTTCCCGGGCATAAATGGACACAATGGAAACGCCAAGATCAGCCGGGTTATTTGTCCCGGTATCGTCAAAAAATTTTTTAGTCTCACAATCAAAAACAACTTCAAACACAGATCCGATTCTATCACATTCAGCCAAATTTCAGTAAAAAGAGTAAAATTGGGGTATGAGAATCCTTGTGGTCGAAGATGAACACCGGGTGGCCAACACCATCAAAAAAGGCTTGGAGCAGGAACGTTATGCCGTTGACACAGTCTACGATGGTGATGCCGGTTATGATCTGGCCTCAACAGAAGACTATGATTTAATTATTCTGGATTTAATGCTTCCGGGAATTGACGGTCTGGAAATATGTCGAAGACTTCGCGCCGAAAAAAATCACACTCCAATTTTAATTTTGACCGCCAGGAGCCAGGTTGAAGACAAGGTTGCCGGCCTCAACATGGGAGCCGATGACTATCTGGCAAAACCATTTTCTTTTGAAGAACTTTTAGCCCGGGTCAAAGCACTGGTTAGACGTCCCAAAGCAATCGTTGAAGACTCCTCCGGTTTGGAAAAATATCATCTCTCCCGTAAAGAATTTACTTTGCTGGAATATTTAATACGAAATCCCAATAAAATTTTGTCTAAGGAACAAATTATTGCCCACGTCTGGAATTATGACGCCGATATTTTAATTAACACCGTCGAGGTTTATATTAAAAAACTGCGGCAAAAGATAAAAAATGATTTTTTAATTGAAACCGTCAGGGGTTTCGGGTATCGTTTATGTACAAAACCGCAAGAATAAAACTGACCGCCTGGTATCTTCTTATCATCGTGATGGTAAGTTTATCCTTCAGTACGATTATTTACAGATCATACTCTGACGAAGTTGAACGCTTTGAACGGACCCAGAGATTACGGTTTGCCATAAGATTTGAAAGACCGACCGACCTTCTTGAAGATTCAAAGCACCGGGTCTTAATGACCCTTATTTATATTAATGGGTTAATTTTTGTTACTTCCGCGGGTCTGGGCTATTTCCTGGCCGGAAGAACTTTAAAACCGATTGAGGAAATGGTTGAGGAACAAAACCGGTTTATTGCCGACGCGTCTCATGAATTAAAAACCCCGTTGACATCTTTAAAAACGGCTTTTGAAGTTTATCTCCGGGACAAAAACGGCACGTTACCTGATGCCAAAATGATAATTACCGAAAGCATCACCGAAGTCAATAAACTGCAATTTTTATCCGAATCGCTCTTAAAACTCGCCCGGTTAAAAAAACCAATTAGTAACTTTATTCCCATACCCTTTAATACAATTATCCAAGAAGTTGTTAAAAAATTAACTCCTCTGGCCAAAGAAAAAAATTTAAAAATAATTACTCATGTTGGTAAAATGGAAATTAACGGCGATAAAAATAATTTAGCCGAGTTGGTTACAATTCTTTTGGACAACGCTATCAAATATAGTCCCAAGGGGAAAGAAGTTATTATCAATCTGCAAAATAATGTTTTAACTATCAAAGATCAGGGAATGGGAATAGACCAAAAAGATATGCCGCATATTTTTGAAAGATTTTACCGGGCCCAAAAATCAAGAACAAATAACGGCTTCGGTTTGGGGCTTGCCATTGCGAAAGATATTGTTAGAGCTCATAATGGAGAGATTACAGCGGAAAGTCAGGATGGGATTGGTACAATTTTTACGGTCACATTTCATGCGTAAAAAAATCATTATCAGTATCGTTATTTTATTGGCTGTCGCGGGCTTAGTTATTTTTCGCAATGCCAATAAAAGTACAGCGATAACTTATCAAACAGCCAAACCGGAAACGGGAGCAGTCATTGTCACCGTCTCCGCCACCGGCTCGGTATCAACAGCTAATTCCGCACAAGTTACAACTGAGGCTTCGGGCGTAGTCAATAAAATTTTTGTGCAAAATGGTCAAAAAGTTGAAGCCGGAGTTCCGATTGCGCAATTGACATTAGATCTTCAGGGACAACAAAGAAATATCCAGGCCTGGTCTTCGTATCAAAGCGCCCAAAATAGTCTTTATTCTTTACAGTCCTCGATGTTGACTAAGTGGAAAACGTATATGGACTTGGCCCAAACAAATATTGATCGGGTATTACCCCAATTTGTGTCCCCCCAAGATGATTGGCTGTCAACTGAAGCACAATATAAAAATCAGCAAAATAATATTACACAAAGTTATCTGGCCTATCAGCAAGCTTCACCAATAATTTACGCCCCGATTTCCGGCACAGTGACCGGTTTGGGTCTGCAAATCGGGTCAGTCATAACCGCCCAGTCAAATTCCTCCGGCGGTTCAACAGCTCAAAAAATTGCCAGTGTGGTTACTGAAGCCACCCCGACAGTTACCGTCAGTTTAACGGAAATCGATGCTCCAAAAATCAAAATTGGCAATAATGTGACCATTACCCTTGGTGCCTTTCCCGACAAAACCTACACCGGAAAAGTTATCAGTGTGGATACTGTCGGATCGGTCAGCTCAAACGTGACAACTTACCCGGCAGTTATTAAATTGGATGTCTCAACCCCTGAAATATTGACAAATATGTCCGCCACCGCCAACATCATTACCGCGTCAAAAAGCGATGTTTTAAAAATCCCGGTTTCGGCAATAAATAACGGTGCCGTTCAGGTGTTGAAAAATGGCCAACCGCAGACAATAAACGTAGAAGTAGGATTAGAGTCAGCGACTGATGCCCAAATAATTTCCGGCTTAACAGTAAACGATGATGTTATTACCGGCACCGCAAACACCGCGACAACGACAAGGCAATCAACTTCTCCGTTTAGCAGTTTCGGGGGAGGAGGAGGCAACAGATTTATTGGACGTTAATATGATCCCCGTTATTAAAACGTCGCACATCTCCAAAATCTATCGAATGGACGGTTTAGAAACCGTCGCTCTCTCGGATATTTCCTTTGAAATTAAACGCGGTGAATTTGTGGCCATCATGGGGCCATCAGGATCCGGTAAATCCACCCTCATGCATATTCTGGGAGCATTGGATAAGCCAACCTCCGGCGAATATTTATTAGACGGCCAGAATGTAGAGAAACTGACCGATGACCAACTTGCCGGCATTCGTAACGAAAAAATCGGTTTCATTTTCCAAGCCTTTAATTTATTGCCGCGGACGACAGCTCTTAAAAACGTCATGCTCCCCATGACCTATGCTGGAATAAAAAAAGACGAGCGGGAAATAACGGCGAAAAAATTTCTCGATATGGTCGGACTGTCTGACCGGATAGAGCATTTATCAAACCAGCTCTCTGGTGGCCAGCAACAGCGGGTGGCCATTGCCCGGGCATTGGTTTTAAACCCGGCACTTATTTTAGCTGACGAACCAACCGGAAATATCGCCTCAGATCAGGCCGAGGAAGTGATGAAAATTTTTGAAAAATTACACAAAGAAGGACATACTATCGTCATTATTACTCACGAACCGGATATTGCGAATTGGGCTGACAGAATAATCCATATCAAAGATGGAAGAATTAATTATTGAATCATTACAAACAATGTTTGTCAATAAAATGCGCACCGGGCTGGCGGCGCTTGGAATTGTTATCGGTATCGGCAGTGTTATTGCCCTGGTATCATTGGGTCAGGCGACCCAGCAATCGGTCCAAAATCAAATCGAATCTTTGGGGGCCAATTTATTGACAATCCAACCGGGTGGACAAAGAAGTGGTGCGGTCCGGGGAGCCGCCGGAGGAGCCACAACTTTAACCAACGATGATGCCGCGGCAATTTCCACCTCACAAAAAATTACCACGATAAAAAACGTTTCCCCGGAATTTTCAAGAAGAGCCCAGGTTGTTTCTGGCG
>CAYHSW010000071.1:0-3932 GCA_964359405.1 uncultured Gammaproteobacteria bacterium
TTGCCCCATTGGTATTCATTAATCCCCAATTCCGGAATCTTAATTGTTTCTTTAATAATTTTTTCTAAATCCAATTTAAGACTAAGTTTTTTGACTAATTTTTGATATTTCGCGGCATTAAAGCTGCCGAAAAAGAGTAAAGATAAAATGTCCAACTTGTCTTTTTGGCCTTTTGGACTGCTCCCCCGCTCTTCATACGCCAGTTGTTTCAATATTACTAACATTTCCAAGGATGGTACGGTAAAAGTATCAATCTTAGTTAAATCCGTAATATTTTCTACCGGGATCCGGATATTACTGTAATGCGGCAAATAGATATCAATTTGGACTTCTTCCCGCCGGGCTTCGTATTTCTTTAGCCGGTCATTTTTTATTATTTCAAAATCGTTTTTTAACTTATCCAGTTGATCGAAATTGATTATTATGTCAATATCTTTTGACTTTAGAGCTTTGGTATAGAGATAAACCGCCCAACCGCCGATTAAAATAAAATCGAGCTTGCCCCGCAGATTTTGCAGGGTTTGCCAACTCTTTTGAGTCACTAAATCGTTATAAAAACTTGGCATAAAATTTTGCCTTTAGGGCTTCAAAATAATCTTTTGCGAACCAATCGGACAAATTCCAAAGATCCACAAATGTTTGGGAAACAGAGGTTGTTTTTCCCCTCATATATTTGTCTTTTTTCAAAACAAATAAATTTGGCGAGCCTTTAGTTTTTGGAAATCTGTCTGTTTCGCCGTAGACATATACTTTGTCATAATCAGCCGGAGTGTCGTTTAATAAATGCCGGGCGGCGGAATAACCGCCGTAAATTATTTTGTTATCCATCAACCCTTCAATTTCATGGATCGGCAGATCAACATGGGTCTGAAAAATAATGTCTTTTTGCAAATTCCGGTGTGTCGCCCAAAACATTAATATCTTCTCAAAATTTATTATTTTAAAATTCCGACCGGTTACTTCCACGGCGCCAATCGCCCGGAGCGGTTTAATGGCGGCAAAAACCGTGCTGGTTGAAAGACCAAACTTCTTTGCCAGTTTTTTTTGCTCAAATATAGGGTTAATAATCCCCTCATCAAGGATCTCTCTCCATATCAATTCGATTTTTTTCATTCTTTTACCCCCTCTTTTCGAGTATATACGAATTGAGATAAAATGTCAATAAAGGGATTCTGGACTCCGGCCAGAATGACGAATTAATTACTCCCAAGCCCCATCTACCTACTATAACGATCGTCACGACAGGTTGATTATTAAAAATAATATTGGGGTTTTATTAAAAATTAGAAATTAGTAATTAAAAATTTCAGAGTGTGCGTTGTTCCGGTTGGCCGGAGACGAGGTTGATATAGTCCGCGTGATATTTTTTAATTAAATTCTCCACATCAATGTTTGGCACTTGCCGCCTCAATAAATTAACCGCGTGGATGGCATCGAAAATGTCATTTTTGGTTTCGAGTTTCCAGATGGCGTCTCGCCACAAAAGTGCTTCCTCATAATTTTCTTTCTCCGCCGCTTTTTTCATTTCCCCCTTCATCAAATCAATAAAGGCGTTATAAACCCACGGTTCCTTTTCTGTTTTATCTTTAAACGGAATCCGCGACGCTTCTTTCATATCATGTGACAACTCGCGGACTTTCCCCGATCGCTGCCACTCGAAAGCCTTGGCAATAATTTTTAAATAAAGGTCAAAAGTTTTCTCATTATGACTTGCTGAAAGTAGTGTCCAAGCCCCAAGTTCAATTTGTTCCAAACTCCACCAGGGCTTGGCACTTGCCCAAAAAAATTGGTCAGAGGCCAAACCAATATCTAAAAGTTCCCTGTTAGAATCCGGTGATTTTAAAACTAAATTAAAAAGTTCCCACTGGAGACGGTGGATCTCATTAGCCGGGTCGTCCCAACTGATAAATTGAATTTGGTCTTCAATATCTTTTTGCGAGGAGGCCCAAGTGGAGACAATCGGGCTAACAGATTCTGTTTCAGTAAACCGAGTCAGGAGTTCGGAGAAGAACGCATGATCAAATTCGGTAGAGGTTAATAATTCCGTCAGTAAAGTTTGCAGCCCCGGCCGGTGATGGCCAAAAGTCTCCCCGTCCATCCCCGTGACCATATAATCTTTTTTATCATAATCATTTAGATATTCCCTGATATCAGCTTCGTGCCGGACCATCGCCGACATGATTAAATTTGACGGCCCCCGCTCCCGGAAAAATGCAGCAATGTTAGTCCCTTTGATCTGGTATGAGGTATTTTTATTGAGTTGATTTAGTTTCCCGTTATACGCAATCTCGTCTATTATTAACCATTTGTAACCCAAACGTTGCAAAATTGGCAACAATTTTGGCGAATAGGCCATTTCCGGCGGAAAGAACCCCACGGGGGCATAAGCCTCGCCGATGATTTTTTGATTCGTTTCCCGGTTTAATTTTATTTGCCGCTCGATTTCGGCTTCGGGTAAAAATGGTAATAAAGTGTGGTACTTGGCACTGTCAGTAAATTCGATTTGGCGGTTATTGGCGACTTTTTTTAACTTAGTCAACACTTCCGGATAATCAACAAATCTTTCCGTCAAGGCCGCGTTGATGTTTAAAGTGACTTTGGCTTTGGGGTTGTCAACTAATCCTTGGAAAAGAGGCAAATAACATTCGGAGACAACCCGGTCAAAAATATCCTTAATCTGATTCGCCGGTTGATAAATATGTAGAAAGTTAGCCCAAATCATACGTAATAAAATCTAAATAATTATCTTTATTTATAGTATCAAAAACTGCCTTTGGATATGATTCCTTCCATGATGGAGGAATTTTACCACTTTTCTTTCCCCATTTGAATTCATATCCATTTAACTGCCCGTCTTTATCCTCTACCCAATCTATCTCCTGCTGACTGTAAGTCCTCCAAAAATAATTATTGGCAAATTGATTTGAGTATTTTTGTTTTTTTAGCCTTTCCACAACTAAAAAATTTTCCCATAATTCACCAACGTCTCCTCTCCGGCTAACCGGATTTAAATTGGAAATTAGAGCATTTCTCACTCCATTGTCCCAAAAATAATAACGCGAATTTTTTGTCACTTCGGATCGTAAATTACGGCTAAATCCCCTGATATTAATTAAAACAAACGATTTTTCAAGAAGATCCAGATAGCGGCCGACGGTATTTTTAGAGATCTGTAATTGGCCGGCAAGTTCGGTTAAAGACACTTCTTTGCCTATTTGATATGCGATCAGTGAAAGTAAGTTGAAGATAAGACCGGAATTTTTAACTGCCTCAAAATCCAATATGTCCCGGTACAGGTATGAATTTATAAGCAGTTCCAGTGACTTTCTTTTTTCCTCTAAATTGGTAAGATTTATTGTTTCCGGATAACTTCCATAAACTAAGACTTCCTCAAGCATTGACAAAGCTTTCACTCTCCCCCACGATTTTAATAATTCGGAAAAGGAAAATGGATATAAAGTAAAAACGTTTTGGCGGCCGGTCAAAGGCTCGCCGACTTTTTTGGCAAGATCGAAAGATGACGAACCGGAAGCTAAGACGGCGATTTCCGGAAAGCTATCAATAAATAACTTTAAATTTTCTCCAATGTTTGGGATTGTTTGAGCCTCGTCAATAATTAAGTACTTTTTATCACCAATAAGGTTTTTCATTTTGAAAGACTCGTTCGAGGAAAAGGTCTCGTTAACAATTTTCTCCTCACCACGAAGGTAAAAAGCTTTGTTTCCCAAAGTAGTTATCACTTGGTTAATTAAAGTTGTCTTGCCGGCCCGTCTTGGACCGTAAAGAACAGTCACCTTTCCCGGCTTAAAATATTTTTTAAGGTCCGCTTCAAGAGTTCTTTTGACCAAATTCATATTAATGAGGTCAGTCGACTGACCCAATTAATATTAATACGGTCAGTTGGGATTGTCAAGAAGAAGATTTTGTCAAAA
>CAYHSW010000072.1:0-1399 GCA_964359405.1 uncultured Gammaproteobacteria bacterium
AAAATTAAACTGAATTTTTTTAAGGTTAGAAAACAATTTGTGGAAATTGCCGGATTTTCCGGCTGGTTAGGCGGCTCTTTCAGTTTGGCGTCATTGGCCTCAAAAATTGATGTTCCGATTCTTTATGCCTTTGCCGGTCCGGTGGCAGTGGGGATTTATTCTTCGGCGCAGAAATTGGCTTCGATTGTTCCCCAGGTCGCCGGGGCAGTTGAGAGCGTCTTTGCCCCAAAATTTTCCGCCGATTCGAAATCAAAAATAAACGATTATTTATTAATTGCTATAATTGCCGGATTTGGCTTAGTTATTGCTTCGTTTTTAGCCCCTTATTTAATCCGCCCCTTCGGGTCGAGATACGCGCAGTCGGCGCTAGTTCTATCAATATTTTTATTGGGATTTATTCCTCTTTTTCTTTCCGGACCGTTTGCCGCCAAAATTTTGTATAAATTTGGGAAATCAAAATGGCATTTTTATATTAACCTTTGTTCCTTATTTACTTCCTTAATTCTTTTCTTAATTTTTACACCAAAATTCGGAGGAATCGGGGCGGCGATAACTATTGCTTGCAGTAATTTATTAAGTTTTATTTTATATTATGTCTTATGGCGCTATCTGACGAACAAATCATCGAAAAATTAAATATAACTCCCAAAGACAGAGTCGTTGATATTGGGGGGAGTTTGAAACAACATCCCGGCATCGCCGTGGACACATTAGCTGATATTTTACGGCCCGAGGAGGCCCCTTACTGGCCATCAAAACTAAAAGCTAAACATTACATTAAAGTTGATCTGAATGCCGGAACATTACCATTTAAAGACAAACAATTCGATGTCTGTCTTTGCACCCACACTCTTGAAGATCTTTTTAACCCGTTTGAAGTAATAAAAGAAATGGCAAGAATTGCCAAACGGGGTTACATTGCCACGCCGTCCAGAGGCCGCGACATGGAGTTTTCAAAAATAAATTTGACCGATTGGAAAACAGGGCCGCGGCGCCAGCCGGGGAATTCTCACCATTTATGGTTATTTGAAAACAGGAATAACAAAATGTATATTGTCCCGAAAAATTATCCACTCCTATATACCAGTGAATTTCAAATTACCAAATGGACAGGGGAGGATGAATTTCAGTATTTTTGGAACGATTCCATCTCTTATAATCTATTCAATCCTGTAAAATTCCACGATTTAATTGAGGAATACCGTGAATTTATGAAATTAAATACCCGATTTGTCCAAAAAACTCCGGTTTTATTTTATTTTGATAACCCCCTGAATTATTTAAAAGAGATTATTAAATCATGTTTATAGTTTTATACCTCGTCACCAGGCTCTACAACCTAATGGATCTTCCATTATTTAATGACGAAGCGTTTTTTTTGTGGGCGGGGCGGCAAATA
>CAYHSW010000072.1:1499-3907 GCA_964359405.1 uncultured Gammaproteobacteria bacterium
CAAATTCTGACTAATTTTAAGATGGCCTTTAAATGGCTCCTTGATTACCAGGGGGTTATGGGGGTATTGGGGGTTATGGCGCCGCCGGTAATAATCGAAAGTTTCATCGCCAAGATCTTTTTTCCAAGATATTTTTTATTTGTGATACCCATACTAATAATTATAGTGACGAAATATTTTAATAAATATTTATTGCTTTTATTTCTCATTCCAAATCTAATTTTAAGTTTTCAGATTATAAAGGATGTTAAGACTGCCAATTTACCCTATATTGAAAAATGGCAATATGTTGAAGCCTGGCCGGCTGGGTATGGCATAAAAGAAACGGCAGAGTATTTGAAATCGCAAAATATAAAATCAGTCAGAACAGAAGACATTATGATAACCAGAAACGGATTAATTTATTACTATCCCGAACTTATTACCAATGATCGAAATAGTAATTTTTTTGTTTTTAAGAAGTCAAAAGAAATCGCAGATGAAATGGGGCTGGAGAAGCTTTATAATAGTTATGATGTATCCGTTTACCGCTGACCGGCACTTGACAATGATGCCAGAAAGTATATAAATATATATACCATATGGAAACGATTACTCAAACCAGATTCATACAAACTTTTCGAGAAAAAGGGATAACTTTGTTTACTTTTTCGGATTTAGAAGCAATTTTTGGCCTCAGATCCAAAGCTACGACGAAGTTGTTGGTCTCCAGACTTTTTAAGTCCGGAGTTATTTCTCATTTGGTAAAAGGCAAATATTTATTTTTACTGGGCCGGACTCAAGTCAGCGATTACCAAATTGCTAATTATCTGACTGTCCCTTCATATATTTCATTGGAGACGGCCATGTCGTATTACAGCATAATAGACCAGTTTCCTTTTCAAATAACTTCGGTAACTCCCATGAAGACTAAATTAGTCACAACGGGAGAAAAAACTTATTCGTATTCAAGAATTTCTCCAAAATTATATTTTGACTACGAAAAAATCGAAAATGGTGTTTTAATGGCGACAAAACTTAAAGCAGTGTATGATTATTTATATTTGGCATTTAAGGGAGCGCGCGGGACTAACAATATTGATTTAATTAATTTTGGTAGATCCACAATTACAAAGAAACAGTTACGGGATTATATTGACCGGGTAAAAATCAAAAATAACAAGTTTATCCAATTTTGCAAAAATAACGGCATTTATGATTAGTGATGATTTTGTAAAACAAAAGAGTTTATTATGGAAAATTGACGAACGGACGATTTACCGTGAATATTTACAGTGGCTTTTTCTGCAGGTATTTTATCAGCATAAATTTTCACAATCATCCGCTTTTTTTAAAGGGGGGACAGCCTTAAGATTACTTTTTAGATCTTTCAGGTTTTCTGAAGATCTTGATTTTACTTGCACGGGGACACCGGAAAATCTTCAAGCGGTAATTGACGAAGTGGTTAATTTTTTACCAAAGGAAACAAATCTGGAAGTTCATTTGCGGGATGAAAAGTTTTTTGCCAAAGTTGGGCTTGGGGTAAGAATTGTTTTTTCCGGTAAAGGATTTAAACAACCTTTGGGAATAAGATTGGATTTTTCGTTTCGAGAAAAGCCGCTTGATGGTTTGTTAACAGTTCCAATATGTCAGGATTATCCTATCAGCATGTTACCTCCAATTGCCCATTATTCAAAAAAAGAAATAACAGCGGAAAAAATTCGGGCAATCTTTGCGAGAAATAAAAACCGCGATATATTTGATCTTTGGTTTTTACTTAAAAGCGGGGAAAATATCCCTTGGGATATGGTGGAGGAGAAAATGAAATATTACCCGGAAATTGTCTTTTCAAAGGATCTTCTTGTGGAAAAAATTTCTTCGTTAAAGCCTGCTGATTTTACAGCAGACTTAAATCAGTTTTTACCGGTAAATTATCGAAATTTATATAATAGTTTTTTAACCGAGCTGACACAGCTAATTAAACAGCAGGTATGATTTATCGGATCACTGCCCATGTTATCATTCGCAATGAGGATCAATTTTTAAAATATGCCCTCGTGTCGGTTCTTCCGTACGTTTCCGATTATATTATTTATGACACCGGATCGACAGATAAGACCCGGGAAATTCTCAAACAATATAAATTTGAAGAAAAAGGGTTAGTTAATAAAATTAGTTACGTTGCCTTGCGCAATGAAATGATCGCCAAAACCAAAACCGACTGGTTTTTGCTTTTAGACGGGGACGAAGTGTGGAATCAAAAAATTTTAGCTGATTATTTAGATTTTACTTTAAAACAACCAAAAAATATTCAGGCCACATTTTTAAAAACCCGTACTGTGTTGGGGATGTCTATCATTACAGAAATAGTGGTAATTATGAGATTGCCGGAATGAGAGGGAGTTTAAATATCCGGGCATATCGAAAAT
>CAYHSW010000073.1:0-1077 GCA_964359405.1 uncultured Gammaproteobacteria bacterium
TAAGGGAGGACGCAATCTTATCAAAGAGCCATTTGGGTGATAAAGCCGGTTGTTTTTAGGCAATTGTTGGTTGTTTCCTCAGGATAAGTCTTTTAATTTTTTTAAATTTTTTTGCGTTTTCTTTTGAGGATTTTGCACTGCAAAATCCTTTTCGAGCCGACACGTTCGGAAGCGAGGCCGCGAAGCAGCCGACCTGCCCGTCGAAGCTGAAAGCGGAGGCGGGGCTAACCCTTGCGAAATTCGGTTCTAACTTTTTCGTAAATCTCGACACTTGAATTGAATACAAAATAGGAACAAAATACAATCATGTATTCTTGTTCCCGACCCGGGTGTCCAAACACATTTAATCGGATTCCAAGTCAAGTAAAAAAGGTAAAAAATCTTTACTGTTCCCGTTCTTGTGCTGTAAGTGTAAACAATAAATTCTTTCCTAAAAACCCCGCTCATATAAAAACTTGTAAGTTCTGTGGCCATAATTTCAGGAGTGGCACTGGAGCTAAATATTACTGTTCTCGCATTTGCAAAAATCAAAGTCAAATTAAAAGCAAAGAAGAAATAATAAAATCAATCCAAAAGTTTTATTCAGAAAATAAACGCATACCATTCAAACAGGAATTTGTTCATGCAAAATCTGCAAGGCTACGGTTTGGAACGTGGAATAAGGCTGTTGAGACAGCGGGGTTTGCGACCAATCCTGTAAGATTTGCCAATAAATATATTTCTAACGACGGTCACAAATGTGATTCGCTGGCGGAAAAAGTTATTGACGACTGGTTAACTTTCAAAAATATTAATCATTCGAAGAGTCCACGGTATCCTAATTCTAAATTTACGTCTGATTTTAAAATTGGAGAAACCTACATTGAGTTTTTCGGGTTAGCCAATGGACTCAATAAATACGACAAATTAAAAGAGGAAAAATTGAAAATGGTTTCTAAAAACAATTACAAATTAATTTCAATTTACCCTAAAGATATTTTTCCACAATCAAATCTGGATTTAATTTTGGGAAAATTTGTTTAAGGCAACCTGTCGAACTGGTTTATCCGGTCGATAATTGGAGTTGGAGCTGGAAGA
>CAYHSW010000073.1:1177-3852 GCA_964359405.1 uncultured Gammaproteobacteria bacterium
GGATCCGGCGGGCAAACAACTTGTGCTCTTGTTCCTCCGGCCGTTTGCTGAAGTTCTCTAACAATAAAATCCTTGGTATAAGCGCCATTTTCCTGAATCCCCCTTTGTTCTGTGCGGTTGTCATACCATGACCCGCCGGAATTGGGATCGCTGGCCCCGGTCGCCGTCAATTGCCATTGACAAATCCCCAATAAATTTGCCGGCGTTTTGCCGTCATTATAATTCCTTTCATTGGGCATCAACCCGGTCTGTGTCCAATCATATAATTGTCTTGTGTATTGGGCCTGCAACGCAGTGTTATATCCAACTTCCATTTCTTTAAATCCGCCTTCGCCGGCAATAATCGGCGCGTTGGGGATACCGGCCGTTTTTAAGGCGTCTTCGATGCTGGCAAGTAAACCAACAATGCTTGAATCCCAAAAAGTGGTGGGGTTTGCTCCCGGTGGTGAATATAAATGGGGAATAGCCACCACTCTGGTTAAAATTTTGTCTCCGCCAACGGCCCTTAGAGCCTCAAGCTCTTTGGTCAATTCTTCCCCATCCATTGCCTGTAACCCAATTAATCCGCCGGCGTTGTAAATTTGAACTGCCCCAGTAGCTAGATTATTTAAAAACAAGGACTCATCATTTCCTTCGGTCCAAGGCTCATTATACATTTGAATTATCGGGTCTTTAAAGCCTAAACCTATAAGGGTTGTGACATCCTCTGCCCAACCAGTAGTGTGATAATTTTGATTGGGGGTCAAAAGAGGCCGCCAAACCACCTCAAGATTGTTTTGTTTAAACAAAGTTGCATATTTTAATAAAGCTTCTTTATTGGCCGCATATGGTACCAACGCCCAATTTATCCCCATGGCTTTCATCCGGTCAATATTGGTTTGAATATCCGGAGCCGTTAGGGTTCCGGACGCGGCAAAGTGGACACAGCGGCCGGAGTCATTAGGAACAATTTGTTGAGCATCAGCAATAATTTTGCAGGCGTTAATTTTTGGCTGATCAGTCAGATCGACCGGAGACATCCCCGATTGCGCCCCGACTCCCATTGATGCTATACCGCAAATGGCAGTTTTAATTTTATTGTCAAACGGATTCAAGATAATTTCGGAAAATAATTTATTGGCGTTACAGACCCCACCCAAGCGGTAAAATAATAAATTGGCCATAACATTTTTGGACGGACTGCCCGCGGCGTTAGCCAACTGGACATCAATTTTCTTCGGGAAGCCCAGAGCAACTCCGCCAACGTCAAGACGGAAATTAAAAATTGATGTTTTGGCCGCCCCCGGCGAGGGAATATAGTTGCCGTTGGCATCGACAACTTTACTCACAACAGAAGAAACATTCGTTTGCTGTGCAGCCGGATTAAATAAATTTAGAAAACCGGAGTACGAGGCTGTCGTTTCGTTGCTGGCCACCTGTTCCCAAGTTGACCATAAATAAGGAACATTATTGTAAATATCCACCGTTCTCGAATACGGATGAACACAAACAAACGGCCGGCAAGCTCCGTTATTGCAACCCTCACTTGAGCCCCATTCGCTGCAATCTTTGTTCACCCCGCAACTTTGTCCGGTGCCTCCTTTTATAAATTTGCAATCACTGGGAAGTTTGGCTTTGTCTGAATAATTTTTCCAGTCTTCTTTTATAAAAGTTAAATTAACCGGATTCGGCGTGTAACCGCCACTATTGGGCATTTTCCATTCCACCCCATAAACCTGATGATCCAGACCCGGAGGATTCGAGGCATATTGGGTGTACGGTGGTCCGTACTGTACCCTTGGAAAAACTTTCGGCACGCACGAGGGGGTAACACAACAAGCCTTAGTTTTATCACAAAACTCCGGGTTTCCTCTGTCAATTATAACTGTTTTTCCATCCCCGATATAGTGAAAGGGTGTCGGTCCCAAGCCGATTTTGTCATCGCGAAGTATCCATGTCCATTTTTTTAATTCTTCAACACTGCTGACTTTCGGCATAAAACCGGACGCCCCATCGTCAGTTTGATAAAAAACCCATTTGCCGGTAGTCATATTTTGGACGTGGGGACCGGTTTGCCCCGGAAATTGCCTTTCATAGTCTTTAGTTTCCGGATCGGTACCAATATATGGTGGGTAAATATAAACATCCCCGATCGTCCCGACAGGCGCGCACGAAGTTCGCTGAATAATTAAAGCATAATTAAAGGGATCTTCAGAAATAACTTGAATTTCCGGCTGAAACGGCATGCAGTCAGCTGCGAAAACTCTAGTAATTTTGTCCCAGATTTTTTGGAAAATATTTTTTTCCTGAACAAGTTTTTGTTCTTCGGCAGAAATATCTTTTATGGGATCATAATGGACGTTATCCGCCAACGGAACAACGCCCTTTGTCAAAGTAAGAACCGGATCTTTGAGAGACGGCTCTTTATCGTAAAAAGCTTTTTGAGCGTCAGAGGGCTCCAAAATCTTAAATAATTGATTTGAGGCCAAACCCATTTTCATTGTTTCCGGGTACGGCGGAGACATTTCCTGATACCCCTGGTTGCCACAAACGACAACTTTTATTTGACCCTTTGGGGCCTCATTGGGAAACAAACCCATTAAATTCAAAATCGGGCGGTAATTATTATCATCTATCCAGGCCGTCAATTTTTGCCGGTATTCAGCCGTTTTTTGCATCATTGAAGACGTATCTTC
>CAYHSW010000074.1:0-3834 GCA_964359405.1 uncultured Gammaproteobacteria bacterium
GGGACAATTACTTTGGGGCAGATGAAAGCCACCCATGTTTGGACCATTGATGATAAAAAAGAAACGTATGACAAAATTCTGGAAGTCATTCTTGACTGCAATAATTTTATCGGCCCAACCGAAAAAGCCCTGGCAGAGTTATTAACAAGTAATATCAGGCACGAACGAGTTTCAGAAATTCCGTTTTCCAGCGTTCATAAATTTATGCAAACCGTCGTAAAAATTAACGGTAAATTAATTACTAATATTAAAGGTGCGCCGGAAGTTGTGCTTCAAAAATGCAAAAGTCAAAAGTCAAAAGTCAAAATTTTGGAAAAAATTCGTGAATTTGAAGAAAAGGGATACAGAGTGTTGGGGTTTGCTCAAAATGAAACGTTTTTGGGGCTGGTGGCCCTTTCCGATCCGCCTCGGCCGGAGGTTTTTTCGACGGTGGAAAATTTAATTGCGGCCGGTATTGATCCGAAAATGATAACCGGAGACAGTCCGGTGATTGCTCTGACCATTGCCAAACAGACGGGGATTGTTGATGAAAAAGCAACAATTGACGATGTTCTGGCGGGTCAGGATTTGCAAAATGTTTTATATCTGGCCCAAAACGGTGATGTTCAAAGTAGGAGAAAAATTTTTGAGACCGATGTCTTTGCCCGGGTGGAGCCGAAAGATAAAGTGGCGATTATTAAAGTTTTGCAGATGCAGGGTTTAATGGTTGCTATGACCGGAGATGGAATAAATGATTGTCCGGGACTCGTGGCCGCTGACATTGGCGTGGCCGTTGGGACCGGAACCGATCTGGCCAAAGATGTGGCCGATGTTGTTTTACTTGGGGCGTATGAAGCTCTTTTGGGCGCGGTCCGGATGGGCCGGTTAATTCTGCACCGGGCGCGGCTTTATATTCATGCTTTGTTGTCAACTAATGGCGCCGAGGTAGGGATTTTTATGTTTGCCGCGGTTATGGGGCTCCCCATGCCGCTAACTGCAGTACAGCTCTTAGTAATAAATTTATTGGGGGACAGTTGGTTGTCAATGGCCTTAGCAGTCGAACCGGCCGAAAAAGATTTGATGCGCCATCCGCCAAGAAAAGCAACTGATGGCGTTATCACGGGCTATATGTGGTTCTCAATCGGCCTGCAAAGCCTGGTCGCGACCATATTAATTGCCGGAGCCTTTTATGTCACCCGGTCATCAACAGTAGTATTTTTATTATTTATGACCCAGAAAATAATCCGAAGCGCCTTTACGGCCCGAAGTTTTACACGCACAATCTGGGAACTGGGCTTTTTTACTAATAAATGGAGCCTTGCCGCCGCCGCGGTATCAACGGTTATAGCCGTCCTTGCCGTTTATTTTCCACCCCTTGGGATGAAACCCGTCACCCCGGAATTATTATTAATAATCATCGGTCTCGGTTTAATCCCTGCCGTTGTCGAGGAATCTGTTAAAATAACCCGTAAGCACTATGTATAAAGAAATTATACGGCCATTGTTGTTTAAATTTGACGCAGAGTTGGTGCATAATTTTATTACCGTGGTGGGGGAGAAGATGGAAAATTTTCCGTTAGAGAAAGTTTTTGGCGAAACAAAATTTCCCAACCCCATCGGTCTTGCCGCCGGATTTGATTATAACGGCCATTTGGCCCAAGTTATGCGGAAGGTCGGGTTTGGATTTAACACTGTCGGAACGGTGACGGCAAAACCATACGCCGGCAACCCAAGGCCCCGTCTCGGCCGGCTGGTTAAATCCCAATCATTATTTGTCAACAAAGGTTTTAGAAATGACGGCGTGGAAGAAATCTGCAAACGGCTTGAAGAAAAAGATTTAACTGACGTAATCCTGGGAATAAGTGTCGGCAGCGCCATTGGTTCAATTGATGAGTATTTGGAATGCTTTGAATATTTGAAAAACAAAGATTATGTCAAATATTTTGAATTAAACATCAGTTGTCCTAATTTAGCCATCTCCAATTTCTTTTGTAAGCCCAAAAGCCTGACGGAACTCGTCTCTCAAATAAAAGTCAATAAACCAGTTTATGTGAAGATGCCTAACGAGATTTCTTTTTCCCATATAGACCCTTTAATTAAAATTTCTTTAAAACACGGCATGTCAGGGTTTATTTTATCTAATCTTGTTAAGGATCGGACTAATCCAAGTTTAAATCCTGAAGAGTTGAAAAAGTTTAAAAGTTTAAAGGGCAATTTTTCTGGTAAACCGTGTTTCGAAAATTCCAATAAATTGATAAAATACGTTTCGCAAAAATACGGCAAAAATTGCGTGATTATTGGTTGCGGAGGAGTTTTTAACGCGACTGACGCGCTGGCAAAATTTTCCGCCGGGGCAGATTTAGTGCAACTAATCACCGGCTTAATTTTCGAGGGGCCGCAAATTGCGGGTCAGATAAACCACGGGCTTAGCAGTGACAATAAGGCGTTTGTTATAACTCCCACCGGGCGGGCAGGTTTGTAAAATTAAAGTTTCGTCCGGGGGGTTTTGCTCAATTGGAGAAAGATCGGTAGCAACCACGATTTTTTTATCGGCCACATAATATTTTTTAGAATTGAAAATGACGGTATCATTCTCGGCAAGAAAATTAAGATTGGCAAATATTGGCTTACTTTTATCAGAATGTGCGAAAAGATATATTAATTTGTCTGAAGTTTCGGTAGCGCGGGCAACGTGGTTATTTAAAACAGGCATATATTCTTTAATGTTGAACGGATTTGCGGGAACGATTTCTTCAGAGAGATTTAGTATTGGGATTTCTAAAAGGTTATTCTTTTCTATTTTTACTTCTTTAAAAGTGTCCGCAGGAAAAATCGGCCGGACACGAAGAAAGGGGATTAGTAAAAATAATAAAATTAATAAGGCTCTGCCTCCAGCCGTCATGAGCGTATTATATCATGTAACCTTGGCCATAGATGGTTTTTATTTGTAAGGGGTCGCCACCCGACTTCTTAATTTTATTTCTTATTTTTTGAATTAATTTTGTGATGGCCCAGAGGGAATACTTTTCCTCGTTTTCGCCCCATAAAAGTTCAGCAATCTCATCGGTAGACAACTTAATTTTTGTAATTAATGTCATTAACACGAGCTGTTCCTGCGGCGAAAAACAGTTTAAATTAATGTCCTCTAATTTCTTAAATTTTCCCAGACCCAATTTTTGCAAATATTTTTGGCTGGCAACCCGGTCTGCTATTCCGGGCTCCGGCGTCTGAATAAGGGCCGAAGAAAGGCTGTTAGTAAAATCAAAAATAGGACGGTCACAACGAAAAGATAAAAATAGTTTGTTTTTGACCCGGTAAAAGCTACTGCCGGGACCAAACGGGGTTACAAGTACTTCAACGTTCGGGATTTTTGTTAGTTTTAAACCTCTCCAGTAATTTTTCAATTGACTTCGAATTGATGATAAATCCTGCTGGATAATTAATTGTTTTTCGACAATGTTATTTATTTGTCTAGGAAATAATTCCCCAAAATTTTTATTTGATTTCTTGATGAACCGCCAGAATTTTTTCGGAAGAGTAAGCTCCGGGAAATAAACGGTTCTTGTTACTTCTGATTTTAAATAGGGTAGGACGACGAAACCGCGTTTTTCAAACTTGTCCTTGTAAATTTCCTGTGCAAGGTAACAAAAATAATCCGCCTGCTTCTGACGGTCAATAGTAAATATGACCTTCGGAGCTTTGTGCCTATTTATGGTCATAATTTGGTCAAGAATTATTATAAATCTTTGCTATCCTATAGTCAAATATGAAGATACGGGCTGAAATTGAATCGCGGCTTCAATTGGGAATTGTTCAAGATCCGGGCAGGCCAGAAAAATATTATGATGGGCGGGA
>CAYHSW010000075.1:0-2636 GCA_964359405.1 uncultured Gammaproteobacteria bacterium
TTACCTGAAGTTCAAACGATTGTTGATCAATTAAATGAGACCTTAACCGGAAAAACAATAACCGGAGTAGAGGTGCGGCTGCCGAAGATGTTTCAAGGGGACAAGGCACAAGTCACAGGGAAAAAAATTATTGGGGTAACACGCCGGGCGAAGATGATTATTATTAATCTTGAGGGCCCATTATCAATTGTTATTCATTTAAAAATGACCGGGCAGTTAATTTATGCGGATAAAGATCTGATTAGTTTTCCTAACCCAATTCCATTTGCAGGGACAACATTGCCCGGAAAAACAACACACGTGATTATTAAATTGAAAGGACCCGCCCCCTCCGGGGTCGAGGCAAGCCTCTATTTTAATGATATGCGGCAATTTGGGTGGATGAAAATTATGAATGACGAGGATCTAAAAATAGTTGATGAAAAACACGGGCCCGAGCCATTTTCTGATAATTTCACTGAAGATTATTTGAAAAAAATTTGCAGTAACTGGGGCCGGCCGGTAAAAATTTTACTTCTTGAACAATCAAAAATAGCGGGTATCGGCAATATTTATGCCAACGAGGTATTGTGGTACGCCGGGATTTCACCTATGAAACGCGGACGGGAAGTTGTCAAAATAAAAGAGCTCTACGATGCGATCAAAAAAGTCTTAGAAATGGGGATAAAATACGGGGGATCATCAGCGTCTGACGAAGCTTTTGTTAATGCTCACGGCGTCGGTGGCAAAATGCAGGAGCACTTTATGGTCTACCAAAAAAACGGCACTCCCTGTCCCCGCTGCGGCAAAACCATCACCAGAAGTACTATTGGAGGGAGGGGAACGTTCTTTTGTCCCAAGTGTCAAAATTAGGCTTTTTGGAGGATTTTGGTGGCAAAAACTTTGCGGAAATCGTTGTCAAAAGTGGCGAAGCCATCAATTTTATTTGCCTGCATTGTTAAAAGGTGATACGCATCGCGAGGACGAAGATTGTAGTTTTTCATAATTTCAATAATTTTTTTTTGGGAACTTATATCCGTTGGCGGGTTAATAATTGATAAATTTGGAAGCTCAAGAATGGAATTTAATACCAAAAGAATTTTTTCAAAATAGTTTTTTTGTCCGGTTTTTTCTAAAATATCTTTTCCCATTTCATGAATAAATTCGTCAAGACAAAGGGGTGAAATAAAAATTAAAATCCCCTCATGTTCCAGTTTGGACAAAAGTTTACAACTTTCATCGTGACCGATTGATTCGGCATTTTGAAAGTAGATGAGGGCATTACTATCGAGGTAGCATTTCGTCATACATTTTATCGTAATCCTCATTCATCTGGTCGGCAGTCAAGCCGATTCCCAAATTTAGTTTACCTGCGAGTTCTTGTACCTTTTTAACTCTTTCATATGCAGTAAGACCGTTTGTAGGAAAAGAGGGGGTATAGGTTCCTATTTCCTGACTATCCTTAATGATTCTAAGAGGTTTAGCCATGCGGATATACGCCCCGGCATTCCGTCGGAAATCGGTTATGGAAACTAATTGTGCCTGCGTTAAATCCATCACTGCAGTGTACATTAAGATGATGGATTTGTCAATGGGTGTTGATAAGTGTTAAAATGGGGGGTGATCAAGAAACTAGTATTACAAAATTTCAGAAATTATTCGCACAAAATTTTTGAATTTAATGAGGGGACGACCTTGATTGTGGGGCCAAACGCTACAGGGAAAACTAATATTTTGGAGGCCATATATGCACTAGCTACCGGAAAATCTTTTCGCGCGGATACGGAATTGGAAGTTATTAAAGAAAATTCTGATTTTGCGTCAATAAAAACCGATAATTTAGAAATTTTATTTGACAATAGGGAGCGATTTACCAAAACATACCGGGTAAATGGTGTCGGGAAAAGGCAACAGGATTTTGTGGGCAATCTGCGCGCGGTTTTATTTTGCCCACAGGACATTGAGATTGTCACCGATGGCCCGTCCATAAGGCGCCATTATCTTGACCTTGTCCTGTCACAAATCTTTAAAGATTATAGATTAGCAATCTCAATTTACGAAAAAGCATTACGCCAAAGAAATAAATTGTTGTGGCGTATCCGCGAGGAGAATCTTCCTCATGACCAGCTTTCTTACTGGGATGATTTATTAATTAATAACGGTAAGGTTATTCACGAAAAACGACGGGATTATTTAAAATTTTTGGGTGTTCAATATGATCATTCTATTATCTCCGCGGAAAGATTGGAAAAATATGCTCATGAAGAAATTGCTTCAGCAACAACTTTAGTTGGCCCGCACAGGGACGATTTTCTCGTCCCTTGTCATCCCGAACTCGTTTCGGGATCTCGTCCTGAAACCGAAGGTTCAAAAAACCAGATGCTGAAACAAGTTCAGCATGACATTAGACCGGTAAAAAATTATGGCAGTCGGGGAGAGCAACGGCTGGCCATCTTTAACATTAAGTTAAAAGAACTGGAATATGTCGAAAAAATTACCGGGGAGAAACCGATTTTACTTTTAGATGACATTTTTTCCGAGTTGGATCACAAAAACAGGCATAAAATTTTGGAAATCATCCCCAAACAACAGACAATAATGACAACGACGGATTTACATTTGATCGAAAAAACTCATTTAAAAGATTTTCAATTAAT
>CAYHSW010000075.1:2736-3810 GCA_964359405.1 uncultured Gammaproteobacteria bacterium
AGTTTAAAAGTTTAAAGTTTAAGAGTTTAATAAATATATGACGGTTAATAGATTTGAAGAATTATATTGTTGGCAACAGGGAAGAGAGTTGGTGAAGTTAGTGTATTCAATGACCCGGCAAGCAAAATTTGTGGATTTTTCATTAAAAGACCAGATCCAACGAGCGGCTGTTTCCGTGATTTCAAATATTGCCGAGGGATTTGAAAGAAGTAACCGCGAAGAATTTCTTTATTTTTTATATGTTGCCAAAGGGAGTTGCGGAGAGGTTCGCGCGCAAGCATACGTAGCTTTTGATCAACGCTTTATTACAGCTGAAGAGTTTAAAAGTTTAATAAGTTTAAGCGAAAGAGTTTCAGCGATAATTTATAAATTTATCGAAAGTATAAAAGTTTCAGAGTTTAAAGGTTTAAAACATAAAAAAACGGAAGTTGTGACCGAAGAAGAAAAATTTATGCGCAAACTCCGTGAAAAATTTAATATAAAGTATTAAACTTTTGAACTTATTATACTTTTAAACTTCTGTTAGGGTTAGGATTTTCGCCGTTTGGGTGGATTTTTTAATGATAATTTCAGCGGATGGCGTTAGATCAACCAGATTTGGGTCGTTGTCCGCAGCTAGTACTGCTGGGCCGCGAAGAATTTTCACTTTTATTTCCTCGTTTTCATCAATAATTTTTTCGCGGATGTCCGCATTGTGAATGTTATTAAAAGCGACGCCAATACCGGTAGTGAACGCCGTTTTTGTTACAGAATAAAAATAACCTGTCGAGCCGAACGGTGTTGCAATAACAAGCCCGTCGCCAATGTAAGGTTCTAGGGGATAGGGGCTAGGGGCTAGGGTAAATCTAATAGCATTATTTGGAAATTTGTGGGCAATAACAATATCATTTAAGGCAATTATTTTTTTATCGTCAACCGTGGCCTCTAATTTAAAATATTCTTTAGATTTTAGCTCGCCTCGAACGAGGCGGCCCAATAATTTCTCGTTGGGGATGTCGTAACAGAGATGGCAATGATCGCTGTTTTTAAGCGGCAGTTTTGGGATTCCCGGCCAATCCCGCTCCGCTCCCAACA
>CAYHSW010000076.1:0-3352 GCA_964359405.1 uncultured Gammaproteobacteria bacterium
CAATATAGTTGGAGTTTGAGCGGGCCAACGCCGACGAGTTCTACCCCTTGGGCAACAAATATTACAACGGCGACGTTTACCGGTTTAACTGACGGTGATTACGGTTTTACCGTTTTAGCAAAAGATAATTCCGGGAATATTTCTATTATCCCAACTAATGGCGTCCCCATGAGATCATTCACTGTTAGTACTAAAGCAACATTGAATTTCAAAATTAAATTTGTCGGTATAACCGGAGCGGGGCATAACCCGCAAACCGTGAATGTTATCCTGAAACAGGGCGGGGCTGTGGTTAATCAAGTTGATGGCGTTACCGTTACTCCGGACAGTACGGGAATATTTTCGGGGACAATTTCCAATATCCCGGCCGGCACTTACGACATTCTTATTAAAGGACGGGCGCATCTTCAAAGAAGAGTGACACCGGTTTTGGACACGCTTGTTGCCGGAGTGAATACCCGTAATTGGGCGACAGACAGCTTGGCTTTAAAACCGGGCGATCTGGCCGGAGTGACTCTCGTCAGCACTCCCGATAACAGAGTTGACGGAACCGATGTGGCAAAATTACTTCAGAAGTTTGACATTTTAGGGACTGTCCCGGCAGGAACAATACAGGATTTAAATGATGACGGTAAAGTCGAGGGTTTTGACATGAAGCTTTTACTTGATAATTTTGATATATTGGGACATGGCGATGAATAAAAAAAGTTCCAGATTAATATTGATTCTTTTGATCCTTTACGGAGTGGCTCTTGCCGGAGTGTCCTGGTATGTTTTCTCCCCGGCTAAAAAAGCGGTTGTTCAACCGAAACTGCCGGCGATTGTAGATAGTGCCGCGGTTAAAATAGTCGGGAGTTCTGACGGAAAAGTGTACCTTAATACCGGTCGCGAAAAAATTAATGTTGTCCAGATTGTCCTGATATTTCCTTACCGAAGTGACCTGGGGACACTTAAGGCGGAAATTCTTCCGAAGAACTTGACAGTCGTGCAAAATAAAGTCAGTTTTGATAAAAATCAAAACAAGATTATCTTAGCAATCGGGGCATATGCCCAAAACGGGTTTCAATTACCGACAGAATCATTGTTTTTAAGTTTAACGGTCAATGGAAAACCATTAGTCGGGGTAAAGCCGTCACTTGATTATAACCTTTCAAGAATGATATCCTTAGATAAGGGCATAAATTTACCGTTAATTTTTAATTAGGAAATATGAAAGATTATATTTTTCCGATTATTACCGGCCTTTTCGTTTTAATTGCTGTCCCGGTGACGGTCTATTTGGCGGCTAATCCGAACATCATTGCTGATATTAGAAATAGGGCTTCATCTCCGGCTCCGACAGGATTTGCTACCGTCCGTCTTGACCCCGGAAGTAAAACATCTAATGTTGGGGACACGTTTGCCGTTGATATAAAAGTCGATCCTAAGACGGCAACCAATTTACAGGTTGTTCAGGCTCGGTTAAGTTACACTTATGAAGGTGCCGCGCCGGAGATAGAGATCCAGGATGACGATTCTGTCAAAACAGGGGTGCAAATCAAGAAAAATGCAGGTTTGCCGATGGATATCGGGCAAAACCAGGTCGTTACGGATACAACAGCCAAGACGGTGACTGTCGTCTATGAAGTGCATTCTTCAGACGGTTATGTTCCCACAGGAGAATTTACTCTGGCAACTTTAACTTTTAAAGCCAATGCGCCGACTTCCGGGACGATATTACGTTTTAATGCTGCCGACACAAGAATGTTTGCGAAAAATACCAATGACGATATTTTGCTCACACCGGACGGAACATACACGTATATTGTATCTGGAGCTGCGGCCATAAAATATAAATGTAGCGGGACGTCTTGTGTCGCGGATGCAACGGGAACATATACAACAGCCACTTGTGATAACGCTTGCACTGCAGCAACCCCAACACCTACTCCCACACCAACACCAACCCCCGGGGCGAATTTTCATCTTGAGTGCCGCAATAATACTTGCGTCAGAATTTCCGGCGCGGGGAATGATACCGGCGGGTGTTCCGTTGAAGGCCGGGGCTGTCTTTATCAACACAAAACCTGCGTGTCCAGCGCCTGTGTCACTAAATATTGTTCGCCCGACAGTTCCCCCTGCGCGGATAATTGTGTCAGTAATTCCAATTGTGCCGGCGGTTCGGTTGCCACGCCATCAGCAAAAATCGAGCCGGTTTTGCCGGTGACAGGCACTGTCGAAAACACCGCCGTAATTTTATTCGGCGGAACATTATTATTGTTTCTCGCCAGAACCCTTCTTGCCTTCTGAACTTGGAAATACTATTCTTAATATAGTATGAAACGCGGCGCGATTGATCTTCTGGCTCTTGGTTTTTTCGTTCTTATAACTATCCTCGTTCCCGTCACCGTCAAACTTGTCCAACAAAGCCAGGAAACCAGAACCAAAGCTTATGTGCCTTGTGATCCCGGTGATTGCCCAAATGGTTGCAATCGTGACGGAAGTTGCAAAGAGCCATCCCCATCCCTACCCCCACCCGATAATAATCCTCCTCCAAATAATCCACCACCTAATAATAATCCTCCGGCGGCAGTACTATGTACCGATGCCGATTGTCCGATGGGAGGAACAAGTTGCCGGCAGGATGGTGGAACCTGTTCGGGAACAAAACCAAATTGTTCCTGTGTTTATCCGTCACCAACTCCAACTCCGACTCCGACTCCGGTGCAGTCAACAACTTATCTAAATTGTGGTGCCGGTTCCTGCGGAGCTTCTCCCGGCGAAGGGTGGCTTTGTGTGGCCAATTACCAACAAGGCCAATGTACTTGGCAGCAACCGCCGGGTAACTGGCAGAACTGGAAATGTGTCGGCGGCGGTAATTGCGACCAGTGTGGGGTGGGGAATAACGGTTGGTCATGGTGGGGAGACGGGTGTAAGGATTGGTGTGCAAATCATGCAAATGAGCCAAATTGTCAACGGGCCGCCGGCGGCGTTTCCGGACCGTTAGTAACTTGCGGAAATAATCTAAACACCTGTTCTCGACCGGGACCTGATATTTTAGACACACATTCTACGTCTTAGATGTAAAATGTGCGTATGATTAAAAGAATTCCAAAAGAAATAAAGGAGGAGATTTTAATTAAAGTTAAGGGTGGAGAAAAAGTTGTGGAACTTGCCAAACAATATGGCATTTCTAACCGGTCAATTTATGCTTGGTTATCAGCTTCCGTTACTCCGATTGTTAATTTGGTTAAATATAATCGGCTAAAAAGGGAGAATGAGGAGTTAAAAAGAATAATTGGAATGATAGCTCTAGACTTAGAGATCGAAAAAAAAAGAAAGGTACCTTTTGGCTTCAAAAAATAAAACCTTG
>CAYHSW010000077.1:0-3338 GCA_964359405.1 uncultured Gammaproteobacteria bacterium
AATTATTGAAAAAGGGGCTAAAAGTTTATGTTGAAGGCCGGATTCAGACGAGAACTTATACCGGGCAGGATAATGTCCAGAAAACCAAGACGGAAATTATTATTGAAGATATGATGATTCTCACGCCCAAAAGGGATGAAGTAACGACACCTGTTTCGCCGGAGCCACCGGTTGTTACTGAACCGCCTAAAGATGAACCTAAAACTGAGAATGTTGATGCGTCGGATATTCCGTTTTAACTATGATCAGACGAAAAATTATTAAGAAAAAGTTTACGAAAAAAGACTGCACGTTTTGTGTCGGTAAAAGCATGCCTGATTACAAAGAAGGGGACAAGTTGCGCCGTTTTGTGTCGGAGCGTGGTAGAATTTTACCCCGGTATATTTCCGGCATTTGTTCCAAACACCAAAAACATTTAGCCAGGGCGGTTAAACGCGCCCGCCACCTTGCCTATCTTCCATTTGTCTCCGGACTCTAGTATCATGTCCCGATGATTGATCTTGATTTTATTGATGTGGCCCGGTGGGTGAGCGAGCCGATTAGTGACCCGGTAGCGTTTGAAAATTGGATTGGAAATAAGTTATACGGAATTGAGGTTGAAGAAAATGTTGGTTGGGAAAGGGCGGTGGCCGTGGCAAAATTATTTAAAGAGAACCCACCGGTGGGAATAGCCAATATCGGCGATTGGGGAACTTTTATTTGCCCTTCCGGCCCGGCTGATGAGATCGAAGTGGACAAAGTCAAAGTTCCCAAGAATAAAATTTATATAATTAAGGCCGCAAAAGATGAAACCAAAAAACTGAAAATAAAACTTCATGGGAAGTTGAGAATTGACAACAAAAACAGTTTTACCATTGACGTGACAGGCGGGGAGATAGGAATTATTATTGACACTTATGGCCGATAAAATTATTTTAAACGAAAGGCAGGATAATATTTTAAAAGTTAAAGGACACGTCTATCTTGAGGATCTTGAAAAAGCCCGGGTTTTGGGGTATCTTGGAATGTCCGCCCCGTCAATAAATTATAAAGATTTTAAAATAATCAAAAACCGCGGGGACGGGTTTTATATTGAAGTGGAACGTTTTGGGGAATGATTATTAAATTAAAAACAGCACGCAATCTTATTATTATTCTCATTTTTGGTTTGTTGACGGGCGGGATTGGCTATCGTTTGGGGACTAATGGTGTCACAGCTCAGATAAAAGATTTCAGACCGGCGTTTACCATTTCCAACCGGATGCCGCAGAATCCGCCGCCGGCCGATTTCTCTTTATTTTGGGAGGTCTGGAACAAAGTCTCCGCCCAGTATGTTGACAAAACAAAAATTGATCCCCAAAAAATGGTTTGGGGGGCGATTTCCGGAATGGTGGCGGGAATAGGTGATCCATATACTGTTTTTCTCCCACCGGTTGCTAACAAAGAAAGTAAGGAAAGTTTGAACGGGAGTTTTGAGGGGATCGGGGCCCAGCTTGGGATCAAGGATCAGAAAATTATTGTGGTCGCTCCGTTGGCTGGAAATCCGGCAGAAGCCGCAGGTCTTAAACCCGGAGACTGGATTATTAAAGTTGACGGACAGGACAGTTTGAATTGGACCTTGCCGGAAACGGTCGCTAAAATCCGCGGATCGAAAGGGACTTTTGTTACTTTAAATATTTTGCATTCCGGCGAAACAAAATCGGTCGATTATAAGATTATGCGCGATACCATAACGATCAAATCCGTAGAATGGAAAGTAATTGACGCTACCGGGTCGGGCAAAGTTGCCTATTTGAAATTGTCAAGATTTGGCGAGGATACGGATCGCGATTGGGACACATTAATTACGGAAATTAGCAAGACTCAAGAATTGAAAGGGTTGGTTCTCGATTTGAGAAATAATCCAGGCGGTTATTTGCAAAGTGCGGTTTACACTGCCAGCGATTTCTTAAAGCAGGGACAGCTTGTGGTCCGCCAGGACAATAATAACGGCACCAGCGAAGATTATAATGTCACACGGCTTGGAAAATTATTAACCATACCGGTTGTGGTTTTAATTAATCAAGGGTCGGCTTCGGCCTCGGAAATTTTGGCCGGGGCGCTTCATGATTATAAACGGGCAAAGTTAGTGGGGGAGCAGTCTTTTGGCAAAGGGTCTGTCCAGGAGGCCCAGGATTTGTCCGGCGGGGCGGGGCTTCATGTCACCATTTCCAAATGGCTTTTGCCTTCAGGGGATTGGATTAATGGTAAAGGTCTGACACCGGATGTCAAAGTGGAAAATGATGACAAACAGCCGGATAAAGATTTGCAACTCGAAGCGGCGATAAAAGAAGTTTTTATTAAATAGTTTTAAGCCAGGGATTCGGCTCATCAGTTTCTGACTCCAGTGAATAAAAATCCATATTGATGTCGGTTTTTGATTCATTTTTGGTATCTTCGGTAAATTCAATAAAAGCTTGATTATTTGAAAAATAATCTAAAACTATTTTAGTATTAACCCATGAAGTGTTGGTTAAACCAAAATAATCATTGTAACTACTGTATTTATAATCTTTGAAATTGGTTGGGTTGCGATGAATATATCTGGCCATCCACAAAAGATAATTTTCGTTGTCAATGTTCACAGCTTTAAAAATGCCTTGGAAAAGGGGTCCAACCCGTTCATATTTTTTATTAAAATACATGCCGTAACGAGAACAAACTGATTTGATAAATTCTGAAATAATTGTTGGGGCAGTTTGTCTAACTAATAAATGAAAATGATTTGGCATTAAACAGTAGGCGAGCAGGTCAATTTTCTGAAAGAAATTTTTCTGGGGCCAGGATCTCTTGCCTACAAGGGTCGGACCCTTGTTTGGCGCTTTGCTAAGCGTTGATTTCAAGATATGAAGAAAATACAGATAATCATTGTGTTCCAGAAAAACATCCTGTTTGGCCACTCCCCGGTTATATATATGATAGTAGCCGTTTTCTAAATATGTTTTGACGGAATTTTTTCTGGGCATTGATATTATGCTACTACAAGGGTCGGACCCTTGCAAGGGTCGACGGCAAACTTATCCGTGACGCCGAAGGAGGATTATCTAAACTAATTTCCGCTTACAAGCCCAACCAAACCGTCGAATTAACAATTTATCGTGGTAGTGAAACTAAAACTTTAAAGGCTACATTGTCCGAGGGACAACAATAAGATTTTTATTGAGCAAATTTGGCTTGGAGTGCGGCAATTAATTCGGAAATATTGCCCTCCATGATTTTTTGAATATTGTGGAAGTTTTGGTCGAGGCGGTGATCGGTAATGCGGTCCTGCAGAAAATTATAGGTGCGGATTTTTTCATTGCGCATTCCGGTACCAATTT
>CAYHSW010000078.1:0-3319 GCA_964359405.1 uncultured Gammaproteobacteria bacterium
CGGAAATACTAATCATTTAATAGTAATTGTGGAACAAAATACACAATTTGTCAAGGACTGGCAGTTTTACCCCGAATTAATGTAGTTGACTCCCGCAGAATCGGGGTTAAAACCGGAATGTCATTGCAGGTTTTGGTATAAAATCATACCAATTATGACATTGTGGTATAGTACTGGCGAAGTTGGAGAGATATAAATGGAAGCAAAAAGGACTCTTGCGAGCCCTTAAGCCATCGAAATCGATTGTTTCCAATCGTGCCTATTGTATATAAGTTTATCTGTAAAGTCAAGTAGAAACATTCTAATCCAACTTTGGTTTTTGGGCCATATTATCCGCTTTAGCACGTAACCAATCTTCACCCTGGGGATGAAGAAGTATGAGATTTTTAACAATCTCCTGGGCGGTTAAAAGCAGTTGTTCTTTGGAAAAATACATTTTTAAAATAATTCCCGCCCAACGTTTGGCATGCGGCGTAGAAAGAAGAATTTGCTCTGCACTCAAAACAGCGGGATTTGATATCCCTTGATGTTGATAGTGTTGTCTAATACTAAAAGTATGAACCCAACTGGCAATAGAGACAGCTTCATTATTTGGTTCAATTTGTTGTAAATAGAACGCCACCTCTCTTGCAGAACTTTTTATTTGCATGGTTCCCAATTTTGGGTCTTCCATCGTTGTGGCAACGGTGAGCGTTTTTTCGTCTAAATGCAGTTTTCGTTTTAATTCTTTTCCGGTAACTCCTCCGACGGGTGGAAATTTATCCCCAAAAATTTTTCCGCCGGCAACTATAAAACGATCGGCTCCCCCTCGTTTTTTAAGCACTTCGGCCGCGGCAACATTTAACCTGCCTCGAAAACTTGGTCGGTTAGAATTTTCTTTACCGTACCCATAATTATGAACAAGGATATTTCTCATAAGTTATAGGCCATTATATCAAATTAAGCTAATTTTTGCTATATTAAGCCGATGATTTCCGTAATTGTTATTGATTACAAAAAAAATAACCCCTTGCTTCGGGAGTGTTTGGAGCATTTGCAAAAGCAAACGTATAAAAACTTCGAGATTATTTTATTGACGGATTATAAAAATGAGTTAGAGTTTCCTAAATTGCGGAAAAAAAGTTATGGCAGATATGTTGGCCCGGCGCAAAAGAGGGATGATGGGGTCAAAATGGCCAAGGGGGAAATAATTGCCTTTATTGACGATGATGCTTACCCGGAAAAAGACTGGCTGGAAAATATTTTCCTGAATTTCAAGAACAAAAATATAACCGCCGTCTGCGGCCCCGGCGTCACCCCGCCGGGTTCGTCATGGCAGGAGCAGGCTTCGGGTTGGGTTTCGGCTTCACCGTTAGGCGGCGGCCCGTTTGGTTACCGGTTCTTGCCGGAAAAAACCAGATTTGTTGATGATTATCCCTCCATGAATTTAGCAGTGCGGAAAAAAGATTTTTTAGACGTCGGGGGCTTTGATTCCCATTATTGGCCCGGCGAGGACACTAAATTATGTCTGGACTTGACAAGTGGTGACAAGAAAATAATCTATGACCCGAAAATTTTGGTATATCATCATCGCCGGCCGTTATGGTTGGCTCACTTAAAACAAAATGGCAATTTTGGTTTACATCGCGGTTATTTTGCCCGGGTTTTACCTAAAACCTCATTTCGTCTTAGTTATTTTGCCCCATCAGTATTATTGATATTTTTACCGGTAACTTTTTTTCCCTACGTCATTTTATTAATTTTAAACGCCATTTGGATAACAAACAAATCAGGGAGTTTATTACAGGGAGCGATTTCCATTCCGGCGGTCACTGTTACCCATCTCTGGTATGGTGTAAAATTTATCCAGGGTTTTTTATTTACCAAAAAGCTTTTAAGATGAAAATTATTATTGGCTACCCGCCGCTGGAATCTGATAAAGGCATCCCTCTTTTGGGACAAAACCGCCAGTTCCAATGGGCGAAAACTCCCTGGCGGGCTTACCCGGTTGTTCCGGCCTACGCCGCGACCATGCTTAAAAACGCCGGCCATGAGGTTTTTTGGTTGGACGGTATCTCCGAAGAGTGGACTCTTGACCGGTGGTTGGCGAGAGTCAGAGAAATTAATGCCGATTTTATTATGATCGAAACCAAAACCCCGGTTGTTAAAAAACACTGGGAAATTATTAACAAAATCAAGAATCAGGAATCAAGAATCAAGGTCGTGTTGGTCGGGGACCATGTCACCGCCTTACCTGCGGAATCTTATAAAAATTGTAAAGTGGATTATATTTTAGCCGGCGGCAATTACGACTTCAGTCTTTTTAATTTAATTACGGGCAAAAAACTAATCCCCAATCTGGATAAATTACCCTTTATTGACCGGAAATTAACCAGATGGGAACTTTACGCTTATAAAAACAGCAACTATAGTCAAACTCCGGGAACATACACCATGTTCGGCCGCGATTGCTGGTGGGGGAAGTGCACGTTTTGCAGCTGGACGACTTTATTTCCCGGCAAAAATTACCGGGTGATGTCACCCAAACGGGCTTTAGACGAAATCGGTTATATTTTAGATAATTTTCCGGTCAAGGAAATTATGGATGACAGCGGGACTTTTCCGGTCGGGGAGTGGCTCCGGGAATTTTGCCGGGGAATGATAGAGCGTGGTTATAATAAAAAAATACAATTGGATTGTAATATGCGTTTTAACAGCGGCCTGACCCAAGACGATTATAATTTAATGGCCAAAGCCGGTTTCCGGTTTCTTCTTTACGGTTTGGAATCGGCCAATCAGGAAACTTTGAATAAACTCAACAAAAATCTGAAAGTGGCGCAAATTTCCCAGGGGGCGAAAATGGCCAAACAAGCCGGACTTTGGCCCCACGTGACGGCGATGGTCGGGTATCCATGGGAGACAAAAACCGACGCGTTAAAAACTCTGGATTTGGCCAAAGAATTATTTAAAAAAGGCAGGATTGATTCGTTACAGGCGACAGTTATAATTCCGTATCCGGGAACGCCTTTATTTACGGAGGCTAAAAAAAACGGCTGGTTAAAAACTCTAGACTGGGATAATTATGATATGAAACAGCCGGTTTTAAAAACAGAAATGACCGATGAGGAAGTTACGGGCTTGGTCCGGGGAATTTATAATTCCATCTGGTTGCCGGAATTTATTTTCCGCAAGTTAAAAGAAGGCTTAACTAATTGGGATAGCTTTAAATATTATTCCCGGATGGGTTTAAAGTTTTTCAGCAAAAGGTTGGATTTCCGGGTTTAAACTCTTCGCCTTAGACCAAAAATCGCCGGCTTCCGGATATTTTTTTTGATAATAA
>CAYHSW010000079.1:0-3290 GCA_964359405.1 uncultured Gammaproteobacteria bacterium
AAAGTAACCGGATTTTTGAAAAACTTTCTGCCCTGATAATAATGTTAATTAAACCTGATGTAGCCAGATTTGCCAAAATAAAGGTTGTCGGGATTGGCGGCGGCGGCTGTAATGCGGTAACTTCGATGATTTCTTCTGGGACAATAACAGGCGTAGATTTCATCGGGATAAACACTGATGCCCAGGCGCTTTTAAAATGTCAGGCTCCGACAAAAATTCAAATTGGGGAGAGTTTAACCAAAGGATTGGGGTCGGGTGGTAGTCCGGAGATTGGAAAAAATGCTGCCGAGGAATCAATAGAAAAGATTAAAGAGAAAATCGGGGATGCGGACATGATTTTTGTGACGGCGGGTATGGGTGGTGGGACGGGAACCGGTGCCTCGCCGCTTATTGCCGATCTTGCCAAACAATCCGGAGCCCTGACTGTCGCCGTGGTAACCAAGCCGTTTGCCTTTGAAGGTACGGCGCGGCGGGTAACAGCCGAAGAAGGGGTTTTAAACCTCAAAGAAAAAGTTGACACTTTAATCACCATTCCCAATCAAAGAATTTTGGAAGTCGTTGATAAAAAAGTCACTTTATTAGAGGCTTTTAAAATGGCTGATTCCGTTTTAACCTCAGGAGTTCAGGGATTATCAGACATCATAACCTTGCCGGGGCTTATTAATGTTGACTTTGCCGATGTCCGGACGATTATGAGTAACGCCGGATCGGCTTTGATGGGGATCGGAATCGGGCAGGGGGAAAACCGGGCTGCAATTGCCGCGCGGCAGGCGATTTCTTCACCGCTTTTGGAGGTATCAATCGAAGGAGCCAAGGGAGTTTTGTTTAATATTATCGCCGGTAACGATCTGTCCATGTCTGAAGTTGACGAAGCGGCAAAAATAATTGCTTCGGCGGCCGATGCCGACGCCAATATAATTTTTGGCGCCACAATTGACGAAACAATGGTCGGGCAGGTAAAAATTACGGTTATCGCCACCGGTTTTGATGAATCCCGGCGGCGGATGAAGGAACTGCGTCAAACCGCGCCGGCCACCATGCAACCTAAACCATATTCCGGCCCAGTTGGGATTGTTTCTGACACGGTTGATGAACCGGTCAACGGCCATAAAGTTGTAGCCGAAGAAAATAGTGATATAATTCAAGATGAGTTCGACATCCCCGCCTTCCTCCGCCAAAATAAATAGCGGAGTCCGGCGAGGCAAGCCCGACTTTTTAAGACAGGGGAAATAAAAAATATATGCCAGATATAAAAGTTTTAGGAAAATATTTTGTTCCTGATGGGGCGGAAAAAATATCCTTATTAAGAATGGATTCTGGAAGATATGAGTTAGGTTGGAAATCGAAAGGTAAGATGGGTAGAACAATAGCTACCCAGGTTGCTGTTGAAAATTCAGATGTTCAGGCAATCAGGGAGCAATATGGTTATCCTGAGGTAAGAGTAGAAGGAAGAATTATTTTTTAGAAGTTGGGGTTAAAAGACCACAACTTTAGACCGCTTTTAAAAAGGCGGTTTTTTTGTAATAATAGACTAGAACGGTTGTCATGCTGAACTTGTTTCAGCATCTGGTTTTTGAAACCGATGGATTTTAGGGCGAGATCCCGAAATAAATTCGGGATGACATTATTAATTTTATGAAGAAATTTAAACCAGTTGATCCGAAAATGGATTTCGTAGCAATGGAAAAAGGGCTTTTAGATGAGTGGTATTCTTCTGGCCTCGTAAAAAAATATTTACACAAAAATGACAAATCAAAAACGCAGTTTTCTTTTCTTGACGGACCGATCACGGCCAATAATCCCATGGGAGTTCATCACGCCTGGGGTCGGACTTATAAAGATCTTTACCAAAGGTATCACAACATGTTGGGCGAGCGGCAAAGATTCCAAAACGGCTTTGATTGCCAGGGATTGTGGGTTGAAGTGGAAGTGGAAAAAGATCTTGAATTTAAGTCTAAAAAAGATATTGAAACTTATGGCGTTGCCAATTTTGTTAATAAATGCAAAGAACGGGTCATTAAATATTCCGGAATTCAAACCGAACAGAGTAAACGCCTTGGTTATTTTATGGATTGGGATAATTCGTATTTTACGATGTCCGATGAAAATAATTACGGCATCTGGCAATTTATTAAAACCTGCCATGAACGCGGTTGGCTTTACAAAGGCCATGAATCAATTCCCTGGTGCCCGCGGTGCGAAACGGCCATCTCTCAGCACGAAATTTTAACCGAGGACTATAAAGAAATTACTCACAAATCGATTTTTTTTAGATTGCCAATCGTCGGCCGGGAAAATGAATATTTATTAGTTTGGACAACAACGCCATGGACTTTGCCGGCGAACATTGCCGTTGCCGTTGACGAAACCTTTGATTACGTTTTGTACCAAGATGCTGACGGTAAAAAATATTGGGTCGTTAAAGGCAAGGAAGAAGGAGAAGTTTTAAAAACAGTTAAGGGCAAAGAACTTGTAGGACTGAAATATAACATGGCTTTCGATGATTTGGCCGAAGTCAAGAAAGCGGTGGCCGAAAGCCCGCTTTTTCATACGGTTATTGCTACCGATTCATTTATTATGCCAATTTCCACTGAAGAAGGGACAGGAATGGTTCACACGGCCGTTTCCGCCGGTGAGGAAGATTTTAAACTTGGAAAGAAAATTGGGCTGCCAATGATTCCGGTTATTGCCGATAATGCCGATTATCTGCCCACACTTGAGTATTTGGCAGGACAGAATGCCAAGAAACACCCGGAAATCATTTTGGATTTGATGCAGGAACGGGGATTTACCAAAAAAATTTTGGAATACAATCACCGCTATCCGGCCTGTTGGCGGTGCAAAACTGAGCTTGTGTGGAAAGTGGCCGATGAGTGGTATATAAATATGGATTCGGGGAAACCAACTTTGCGGGAACAATTAATAGAAGTCACAAAACAAATTAATTGGATGCCGGCGTTTGGACTTGACCGGGAAATTGATTGGCTTAATAATATGCACGATTGGTTAATATCTAAAAAGAATCGATATTGGGGTTTGGCTCTACCAATCTATGAATGTCAAAAGTGCGGCAACTTTGACGTGATCGGAAGTAAAGAAGAACTAAAATCACGCGCTGTTGCCGGGTGGGAAAAGTTTGAGGGTAATTCACCACATAAACCATGGATTGATGAAGTAAAAATTAAATGTTCAAAATGCGGAGAGACGGTTTCGAGAATTTTAGACGTAGGTAACCCTTGGCTTGACGCCGGTATTGTTTCTATTTCTACAATGGGACCCGAGTGGTATCC
>CAYHSW010000080.1:0-3176 GCA_964359405.1 uncultured Gammaproteobacteria bacterium
AAAGCCGGCGTCTGTTTCTTATAAACAGCGTATTCGGGGTGAGTCTGTAGGGTATTTTGTTCCTCTTTATTTGCCAGCCGCAGGTACATGATTAAAAGTACCGGCGCCATAATTAAGGTCGGCAAAGTCGGCCATTGAACTAAAAACCCGATTATCACAATTAAAAATCCCGCGTATTGGGGATGCCGGATATATTCGTATGGTCCGGTTGTGGCAATTTTATTTTGTTTAACGGCCTCATATAAAACTTTCCAGCCGTTGGCGATTAAGACCAACCCGGCGATTATTAAGCCGTAACTTAAAATGTGGAGAAAACTATAATGCGGGTCACCTTGATTGCCAAGCAGGACTTCCCACAAATGGCCGGAATTATGCCCGAAATTAAGCTGCGGAAATTTATTGCCAAAATAAGAGGATAACAGATAAATTGTTAACGGAAAACCGTACATCTCCGCAAACAGGGCAATTATGAAAGCAGAAAAGGCGCCAAATGACTGCCAGTCAATTTTATTTTTGGGTTTAAAAACATCGTAGCAAAACCACAAAAACAAACCGCTGATAACAACAACCAGAACCCAATTTCCATAGGCATAATCCATTGTAGAGATTATATTCTTGCTAATATGAAGATTTTATGAAGTCTTAATTGGAAGAGTTATTATAAAAGTTGTCCCTTTGCCCAATTCACTTTCAACATTGATGGTTCCTTGATGAGCGGAGACGAGAGAGGAGGCAATGGCGAGACCGAGGCCGGAGCCCACAACTTTAGCCGTTTTTGACCCCCGGTAAAACCGGTCAAAAATATGGGGTAGATCCCCGGAAGTAATTCCCGGTCCGGTATCAGAAATTTTAATGACGGCGTTTCTGCCGTCGGATTTTAATGAAAAAATTATTTTCCCCTCTTTAGGACTAAATTTTATCGCATTTTCCAAAACATTAAATGCCGCCCTAAAGATTTTTTCCCGATTACCGGAAATCAAAATATTTTTCTCAATTTTCCCGGTGATTAGGTGCCCCATTTTTGATGCTATATCTTTTAATTCATAAACTAATTCCGTTAAATTAAATGCTTCATTTTGCAAATTAGTGTGATCAGATTCCGACCAAGCCAAATCCAAAACATTTTTTAACGTGTTGGCAAGTCTGTCCGTGTCCTTAAGAGTTTCCGTTAAGACTTGTTTATAATCTTCCTTAGTCCGGTCTTTAGTGAGGGCAATTTCCACTGACGTCCTAATTGTGGCAAGCGGAGTTTTAAGCTCGTGGGCGACATCACCGATAAATTGCCGTTCGCGGTTGAACGATTCGGACAGCCGATCAAGAAGATTATTAAAAGTGTCGGCCAGTTCTTCTACCTCGTCGCCGGTCCCAGGGTTTTCCACTCTTTCCTCTAAATTTTTTGATCCGATCTTTTTAAGTTTAGCCGAGGTTTCAGCAATAGGAGCCATCGCTTTGCGGGCCAGTAACAATCCGCCGCCAATTGTAGGTATTAATAATCCAAAATAAACCAAAAGTAAAGTAATAAACAAAGAGTGGAGAGAGTTGGCCACCACATCATTGGGATGACCGACCAGAACCAATCCGGAGGCCGTTGGGAAGATCCCCAACCGCAGCGGAACTGATCCCAAAGTCCGGTCGGTAAATACCGGTTTTAAAATATTAGCCGATTTTTCCAAAAGGTCAGACAAAATAGAGGTGCTTGCCCCGAGCGATTGCGAACTGGAAAGTATTTTGCCGAACGGATCAGCCACAACTATTAACATCCCCGGGGTTTCGCTGAATTCAAAAGATAAATTGACCTGCATACTTCCCTGTTCCACGGCTTCAATAATAGATTTGCTGTGGGTGATAATTGAGGCGTCGGTGTGAGACAGTAGAACCTGTTTTGTTATTAAATAAAAAACCGCAAAAATAACCGCCATGGCCAGAAAAAAGGCAGTTGAGTACCACAAAGTCAGCCGGAAACGGACACTTTTATAATTAATCATCAGAAATTGCATATCCCACCCCGTGGACAGTTTTTATTATTTTACTGCCGATCTTTTTGCGCAGCGTGGCCATAAAAACATCAACCACATTGCTCATCCCCTCAAAATTATAATCCCAAACATGTTCAATAACCATGGTTCGGGTCACCACCTCATTTTTATGCCGGGCAAGAAGCTCCAAAATGGAAAATTCTTTAGGAGTCAAAATAATTTCTTTATTTGATTTAATAACTGTTCTTTTTGATGAGTCAATTTCTAAATCAGCAATTTTTATAACCGGCATTTCATCTTTTTTGCTCCGACGAATTAACGCATGAACCCGGGATTTAAGCTCCAAAAATGAAAATGGTTTGGTTAAATAATCATCGGCTCCGGCATCGAGCCCTGTTACCTTATCTTCAACTGTCGTTTTGGCGGTTAACATTAAGATCGGAATTTTAATTTCCTTTTTGCGCAAATTTTTACAAATGGTCAATCCGTCAATCTTGGGTAACATAATGTCCAAGACAATAAGATCGTAGGGTTCATTTTTGGCAAGATAGTCCCCTTCTTCACCGTCGAACGCTTGGTCAACCGCAAAACCGCTTTCTGTCAGGCCTTTTTTGACAGCATCTGATAACCGTTTCTCGTCTTCAATTAACAGAATTCTCATAGGGGTATTTTACACTATGTCCCGCAGCCGCGGCCACTTTGTGAAGTTTTTTGTTTATATTTTTGATATCCGGTAGCCGATGAATAATCCTTACTTAAAAGCAGTCGGGCGTCAATATCTTTAAAAGCGAGGCCTTTGCTCGTTTTAAAATAAACGGCTAAATCATAATAGTTGCCCGGAAACCAAAAGGCATTAAAATATTTCGCCGCTTCAAACATCTGGTCCTGGTCAGCCCCTGAAGCCGCCATCAGCTCCAAAACTCCCAAAAGCGCCATCCCGTGATTACAGTCCGGGAAAGCGGTGGAATTATTACAGCATGGCCGGTAAATGGCAGAAGCGACAGTTTGCACCAAACCTTCCATCTGCGGCGTAAGACTTATCAGATTTGCTTTTGAATAATAATTCATTGGTTCCCCCCGGGCTAAATTCCAACCGCCGGTTGATGCAAAATTGCCCAGATCTTTTTCCCCGCCGTATTTGACCATGTCCCCGCTTGTTAAAATTTTTGATTTATTATTAAGTCCGACCGCCCAGAAAAA
>CAYHSW010000081.1:0-3173 GCA_964359405.1 uncultured Gammaproteobacteria bacterium
TTATTGGAGCAATGCCGATTTATACCGAAGTCCATAAAATAACTCTTTCGTCCGGAGTGTTTATTTCACAGCGCGACGTTGATAGTCTTAATAAAGTTGCCGTCATTGGACCACAAGTAGTGACTAATTTGTTTGGAGAGGGAGCAAGCCCGATTGGTAAAACTTTAAGAATTGAAAACCAAACTCTCACAGTTATCGGCGTAACGACTTCAAAAGGCGGGTCTGGGTTTATGAATCAAGATGATATTATATTTGTTCCTTTAACAACCGCGCAAAAACAATTATTTGGATCAAATTATTTGGGTTCAATTGCCATTGAAGCTAATAGCTCTGAAGTCATGATAGACGCTCAAAATGAAGTTGGTTATTTATTACTTGAAAGACATCATCTTACCGACCCAACAGCTGCTGATTTTTCGATCATGTCGCAAGCCGATATTTTAAGCGCGGCAACATCAACCACCGGCACTTTTACCGCCCTGTTGTCCGGGATTGCCGCCATTTCCCTTCTGGTCGGAGGCATTGGAATAATGAATATAATGCTGGTAACGGTGACGGAAAGAACGAGGGAAATCGGGCTTCGCAAGGCTCTGGGGGCCAAGAAAAAAATCATCATCGCCCAGTTTTTGATAGAAAGCATTATTTTGACTTTTTCCGGCGGCGGCGTCGGCATTATTTTTGGCATCATTGCGTCGTTTATTATTGCCAATGTCACCGGGTCGTTATTTGTCATTTACCCGCCGGCAATTTTGTTGGCCTTTGTCGTATCTGCGGTCATCGGTATCGTCTTTGGTTGGTATCCTGCCCAAAAAGCGGCAAATTTACAACCGATTGAAGCGTTAAGATATGAGTAAGGGGGTGAAATTATGAAAAATACAAATTTAATATTAATTGGAATTTTAGCCTTAGTTATTGGTGCCGGGGCGGGGTTTTTCGGCGGGATGAAATATCAGCAAAGCCAACGGGCAGCAACTAGACTTAATCAAATGCCGGGGAACCGCACCGGTAATGGTTTTAGACCGGTCAGTGGGCAAATAATTTCCACCGGAGATAGCACCATAACGGTCAAATTGACAGACGGCAGTTCCAAAATCGTGATGCTGTCGGGGACGACTAACATCAATAAAGCCGGAGTGGCGACGACGGCTGATTTAACCACCGGAATAACCGTGGCAGTTATCGGCCAAACCAACACCGATGGCTCGGTCAGCGCGCAAAGCATTCAAATAAATCCGCAGCCGCCGAATACTCAATAAAGGGTATTGGGTTAAAAATAAACAATCCCTCATCAGATGGTGCGGGATTAATTTTGGGAACTTACCAATTCTTCTTTTTGTTTTTTAGTCAATTGTTTAATCGCGTATTCCCGTTTCATGGCTTCACTTCTGGTTTTAAATTTTTCAAAATAAACGAGTTTAAAATCAGAAAAATATTTCATATATTTTGCTCCCCTTGAACTTTTTGTTTTATGTTCCAAAAGTCTTTTCTCTAAATCCTTCGTCTGCCCAACATACAGCGTATTTTTCGAAGTCCGGAGAATATAAACAAAATATTTTTGGTCTGCGCTCATGGTATAATTATGACATATGGGAGGGTGAATTTATGTTCAACGCTAATATCATAGAAAAATTAAGAATAAAAATTAATTTAGTGTTTGGAAGAAAGAAATCTGGAGGGAGTGTTGGTATCCTCGATCGCGGTAAGGGTACAAAAATGTATGGAAATACATTCGTGGGGTACGAAACAGCAATTAAGGAAGAGGGTAAAGACGCTGAGGTGGTTGAGAATAGAATAATAAAATAAGGCCTAGCCTACTTTAATGTTGTGATATAATATATATAAGTAAATTATTTCGTGTAAGTAATACTATGGAAAAGTATTTTAAATTACCGACTCATACCAAGTACGGCTGGTTGGTTTACCTTCTCGGGTTTTTTGTTGCTGGAGTGCTAGGCATGCTGTTTAGTGATGGTTTATTAAAAACTTGGGTCATTGGGTCTATTCAATGGGTATTCGTAATTGCTTTTTTGGTGGAAATCGTAGCTAAAATAGTGGGTAAAAATAAAGTCACTTCTTCTTAAAGCTGTTTTCCTCCTCGTCTAAAGAATTCAGGAAAAATATTTAATTGTGTAACATGGGGCGAAATATCTGAAATTTAATAGACGTCGTCTCAAAGCATAAAGTTTTTACTGAACCAATCCTGCCTTTTTTAATTCTATCTCTAACTCTGAAGCCTTTTCTTCTATAGACTCTTCAAAATCTTTTCGCATAATTCCTTCCAAATCGGAATGCATCTTAATACCTTTCTTCGAGAAAATGCAAACTCTGTCTCGACCAAGCCTTCCATAAAACCAGCCCAATTAAAAAATGACATTTGGCCTGGGTTGAAAATAGTCTTCTTCTGGCGTCTTAATTTTGTCATCAGCTGACAATAAAGCTACAGCAAAACTTGCTCTCTGAGCTTCTTGTTCAAATTTTTCTATTAGAGTCCTTCCTGTATCGGGCTCATTTTTTAAGACAAGCGGTTCAAGATGCCATTTCTCTCTTAGTAATTCTTTTAATCTGAGCAAATTCATTTCGTCGTGCCCATGAATGATAAAAACTGTTTTTGTTTTAGGTATTTCTGTTGTTGTAACTGTTGATATTGGCCCAATTTCTTCTTGTTTCACGAGCAATACTTCCTCAGGATGATTTTTAATTTCTTCCCCGAGACTGACAATAAAAGCTCTATACATATCAACCTCGTCGTTAAGATTTTCAAGAGGAGCACCCATAATGAAAGATCCTTTCTTTTTTTTCTCTAAGTTTTCAGCTTCTATTTCGCTGACATTTGTTCTCAAATAATTGATGGCTCTCATTTTCCATCTTTTCAGATCCTCATGTGACTTTTCAAAGTCACTCGTATTTCTAGCAACATTTACAATAGAGGTAAGTTCCTCCAAAAAATTTGTAAATTTATTCAGAATTTGATCTGTTATTTCTACATCCATATGTATTATTTTTAATGATCTCTTGCTCCAGCGCTTCGATTCGGACGAAGCTACTCAGATTCAGAGTCTGAGGTCCTACCGCTAGACGACGCTGGAATTTGATACAATTATACCCTAATGGCCTTCAGAGATAAAGTTTATGAAGTGGTAGCAAAAATCCCCAATATGAAAACTAATCCGTAT
>CAYHSW010000082.1:0-3102 GCA_964359405.1 uncultured Gammaproteobacteria bacterium
TGGAATATTTATTCATTTTTTGTGACGTATGCAAATTTGAATGAGTGGAAAAAAGTTGAATCAAAAGATGTTTTGGATAAATGGATTTTAGAGCGTCTTAATGGCTTAACGTCGGTTGTTACTGAGAGTTTAAATAAATTTGATGCATATACTGCATCGAGAGAGCTGGAAAATTTTGTCAATGATTTTTCGACGTGGTATATAAGACGGTCGCGGGATCGGATGACCGCGGAATTTTTCTCGACTTGTTATGAAGTTTTAGTCACTCTTTGCAAACTCCTCGCGCCCTTTACGCCGTTTATTGCCGAAGAAATGTATAAAAATTTAACTGACGAAGAATCAGTCCATCTTACCGACTGGCCCAAATCTAAAAAAATGACTATTGATTTGATAGAACAAATGCAGTTAGTTAGAACAATCTGCGAGCAAGGGCATGCCCAAAGAAAATTAAATAATTTAAAAGTCAGACAACCATTGCAAAAAATAATTATAGATAAAGATTTGCCTTTAGATTTATTGCAATTAATTAAGGATGAGTTAAATATTAAAGAGGTGGTAAAAGGGGACAAGATAGAATTGGATATAAAATTAACGCCGGAGTTGGAAGCGGAAGGGAAAGCCCGGGATTTGGTACGGGACATTCAGGATGCAAGAAAAGCTGCGGGGACAGCCTTGGACGAAAAAGTTGTTGTCGAGTTACCCGAGTGGCCTGTTGAATTTGAAACGTATATTAAAGAAAAAACACTAGCGAAAGAATTAGTAAAGGGCGAGGTCTTGAAGATAGTAAGGTAATGTTTCCCCGTCATTCCGGCCGCAGCCCAGAATCTATATGGATAACAGAATTATTTATTCACAAAATTTTTTGATAAATAAAAGTTTAATTTCTGAATTGGTTAAAAAATCTTCGATAACTAATGAGGATATTGTTTATGAAATAGGGGCCGGTGAAGGCGTAATAACTGAGGAACTTCTCAAAAAGGCAGGGAAAGTTGTGGCTTTTGAACTTGATAAAAATCTATTTGATAAATTAACTATAAAATTTCAAAATGAGAAAAGTTTAAATATAATTTTTGGAAATTTCTTAGACTTTAATTTACCAAATTTTCCGTACAAAGTATTTTCTAATATACCATTTAATATAACCTCAGAAATAATAAAAAAACTTACTAGAACAGGTAATTCACCTGACGAAGCATATCTTGTTATTCAAAAAGAAGCCGCCCAAAAATTTGTGGGAAAGCCCTATTCTCGTAGAAACAGCTTGGTGGCAATTTTACTAAAACCCTGGTTTGACTTAGAAATTTTTTATAAATTTAATCAGGGTGATTTTTATCCGCGCCCGAGCGTAGAAACGGTTTTATTGAAAATGACGAGAAGGGATAAACCGGTTGTGGATTTTAAAAACAAAAGATCGTTTGAAGATTTTGTTACCTATATTTTTAACGGAAACAAACCATTAATAGTTAAGGGGGTAAAACCCGGCGATCTGGATTTCGAGAGTTGGATTAAGATTTTTAACGAGAGTAGTTATAAAAATCTGACAAGTGGTTCTTATGCAAAAATGATAAGACAGCAAGATAAATTAGAAAAAAATCATCGAACAAGGGTTGACAAAAATTGGCGACAGAAGCAAATTATTAAAAAGGATTCTGGACTCGGCCAGAATGACAGGGTTGCACCCTGTCATGTTGATAAACGAGGCTAATTTTTATATGACAGGGTTGCACCCTGTCATTGCAGGCATAATGATAAAATTGTTAAAAGGATTAGACTGGTACGTCATAATTTCAATCCTTGTACTAGCGGGGTTTTCGCTGGCGATAATAAACAGTGTTTTTCAGCAATATTTTTTGCCTCAATTGGTTTTTTACATTATAGGTTTAGGTTTTTATTTTCTTTTTGCCAACATTGATCACCAGATTTTTCGTCCCTTCTGGCTCCCCATTTACTTTGTGTCTTGTTTCTTGTTGCTTGTAACTTTCGTCATCGGAATCGAATCTCGCGGTGCTGTTCGCTGGATCGAAATTGTCGGTTTTCGTTTGCAACTTAGTGAAATCTTAAAACCTTTTATTTTATTGTCATTTGCTTCGTATCTGGCCGATCATCCGCCGCGAAAGCTAAAAGACGCTCTTTTTGCCGGCCTGTTTTGCCTTTTGCCGTTCCTGCTCGTTTTAAAACAACCGGATCTTGGTAGTGCCATAATTTATGCTCTCGCCTTTTTCGGGATGATTTTTATTGCCGGCGTTCCCCTTCGTTATTTTTTTCTTTCAACTTTTTCTTTTCTGCTTTCCGTCCCGGCAGTCTGGCATTTTTTAAAAGATTATCAAAAAGACAGGATTCTATCTTTTCTTAACCCCAGCGCTGATCCTATGGGAACAAGTTATAATGCCATTCAGGCCATAATTGCCGTCGGATCGGGACAAATATTTGGTAAAGGATTGGGGCACGGAACCCAATCGCAACTTTTATTTTTGCCGGAGCGGCACACTGATTTTATTTTTTCTTCCTTTGTTGAGGAACTGGGGTTAGTGGGAGGAGTGCTGCTTCTGGGGGCATTTGCGGTGATTTGCCACCGGATAATAAAGCTTATCGGGCAAAGCGATGACAGTTTCGGAAATTATTATTTAATCGGTGCGTTGTTTTTGCTTATTGGTCAGATATTTATCAATGTGGGAATGAATTTAGGCATTGTTCCTGTCACCGGGATAACTTTGCCGCTGGTTTCTTATGGCGGAAGCTCCATTTTATCCACAATGATTCTTTTAGGAATAATAGCCAATATTGCTAAAGACAGGGGGAATAAGGTACAATGGGGACAATCTTTATGAAATATGCCGTTATCCGCCTTTCCGGAAAACAATATAAAGTCGCCGAAGATGATGTTATTGAAGTTGCCAAAACGGAATCTTCCGACTGTGATGTGTTGCTGGTTGTTAATGATGACAAAGTTGACATCGGCACACCGACGGTTAAAGGAGCAAAAGTTAAATTGGAAATTTTAGAGCAATTTAAGGGCGTAAAACTTGACATTTATAAATTTAAAGCCAAATCCCGCTACCGCCGCCACACCGGCTTCAGACCACAATTAACAAAAATAAAAGT
>CAYHSW010000083.1:0-3043 GCA_964359405.1 uncultured Gammaproteobacteria bacterium
AATTTTGTCGTGATCATCCCAAAGACGCTGTTTGTTTCCCTCCAGGGACACCGCCGCCGGCGATAAATAACTATATTCCTCCGGCGGCAAGCACTAATTTACCAGCACCAGTTTCGTTTGCTAACCAGGTTTGTTCAAAAGCCGGGGATAAATGTGATGAAGAATATCCGCAGGAATGTAACAGCGGGAAAGGCGTCCAAATTTGCCATAAATATGGGATCTGTTCTGCTCCGGGGAGTGGGATCATGTGCAGTTATATGAACGGTTCCGGATGCGGAGACTGTGTTGCCAAAAGTGAAAATAAAGCCCCGCCGGTTCCGACAAATCTCAGACCACCTACTGGTTATGATTATCTTACCGAGCAAAACAGAATAAAAACAGAATCAATGGGAATAAACGATTTTTGTAAAAATGATGATAGTTGTAAAACCCGTTTAACTGCCGAAGTTGCCGCCAATCACAATGTGGATATTTCCTCACTGAAAAATCTTAAGGATTATTGTATTAATGCTTATGATTATGGCAAAGCAACAGACGTAAATGATTGTTATCAAAAATATATAGATAAAATTGTGATTGCCGGATTTAGATTAATTTCTTCAGATGTTACATCTGGCTGGCTTCCACCAAAATCAGAAACTGCAAAACTTCTACCCGAGGGGGGTATATACAACGATTTATATCTGGGATCGGATGGTAACCCGGTGAATTTTATTTCCGGTTTGGAAAATGTTTGTAAGACCGCATTGGGAGAAGCGGTCGATCTTAGCGTTTGTCAGGGTATTGAAAAATATATCAAAAACTATCTGTGTCCCTTAGATCCCACCCCGGGTGTGTACTCAAATTGCTTGAAAGAACAGGTCAAAAGAATTGGTGATGATTTAAGTAAGCAAGCTGACCTAATAAAACTGTTTTCTATCGGGAATCTCTATAGCAAAGGGCAATATATTTCTGACGTCGCGAGCGGAATGATGTTTCTTGAAAACGGAAAACGGATTTTGTCCCCTTGGTTTGTCAGAAACAGCAAGGACTGTAATGGCAAGGCTACTTATGATTATAACGATGATACCTATGCGTGTGTAACGGGGCAAATTATTCCTCTCAACACCGTCCCCGCCACCTCCGCCGTTGTCCCGCCAGCGGGGAATAGTTTATATGGAGATAGAAAGCCAGATGATGTTGCGAATACGGCCACGCCGACGATTTTACAAACGATTGTAACGGCAACTCTTACCCCGTTTATTAATTTACTGAATTCATTAACCCCAACTCCAACCAGGACTCCGACTCCGCAAGCAACGGCAACCGCAACGGCAATTAAAAAAGCAATAGCAACCTTGACAGGAATTATCGCAGCGGTAACTCCAACGGCAACCCAAACTCCCGCCGCGACTTATACCGTCCCGGCGGTGCCAACATATGATGGTAAAACAACTATTTCTTTAGCCGTCCCAACAGATAAAGTAAACACTAAAGCTCTTGATGATTATGATTTAAACATTGAAAACAGAAAACCAACAGTAAAAAATTTACCTAATGAACTTAGTCTAAAAAATAATTTAAATATTACAGCCGGGGAAAAAGGCGGTCCGCAACCGCAACTGACATGTCTGATGAAAAATTCACAAGGGGCGTGTATTACCGATCCGTCAATTGTAAATGTTTACCATGTTGGGAAAGCGCCTTGGGATACCAATGAAGGTTATGACATTTCTATGGTTGGTCTTGACACCAGCCGAGCCACTGATGTTGTTGTTCCGCCGGTGAAAGACGGGAGCGATGTCCCCGTGGCCGTTTTATTCGCTAAAGACGGCTCCATAACATTAAAATATTATTACGGTGATGAACCAAAAAATGCCTCGGTCGCAAATAATTATGCGCTTCATATCACAGGAATAAATATTGACCCGGCAATCCAGGCACAATATAACGCTAATGCTGAAGGTAAATTTGTTATTTTAAAACCGGGTATGAAGATTGGCACACCACAAAAAGAATTACAAGTTGTGGTGCAAGCCTTTGGGCAATACGTAGATTCCAGATCAATTGCTGATTGGTGGAATTCTCCACCTTCCGGTTACACCGTGGCCCCGACGCAAACGCCGGGAGCACCAACCACTCCCAAAGCCGGCACAACCCCGTTAGCCACAGCAACTAATTCTTATGCTCTTGGATCGGTTGGTTCGGATTCTAAAATAGGAATAAATCCACAAAATAACCCCTTATTAAATATTCCTAAAAGTCAATCACAGGTAAACTTGCCGCCTCCTACTTTGGAAAAGGCCGACCCAAAAAAAATTCCGGATGTTTATTCCGCCTTTGACCAAAACGTGACTTCAATTGTCACTTATGACAAGAGCACCGGTTTTTATGTCCCGCCGGGAACAGCCATAAAAGTTCCAAAATCGGGCTATGACATTGGCGGCGGTTATGGTTCAATGGTGGCTTGGATACCCGATGACGGAAACAGTATTGCCATTAATTATTCGCCGGATGGGGGAACGACCCCGAAAGCTGGCTACACGGTTGTAATAAGTAATATTGCCATTGATAAAAATTTAATTGATAAATCTATCGAAGGAAAAGCTTTGCAAAAATTTCCTGTTTTAAAAAGTAACCAACTCATTGGGACGGTGATTGCCGGATATGAAGTAAGGATAATGTGTATTCGTGATGGCACCGTTGTTGATTGCCGGGGTTTTAAACCAAATTAATACTCCAGCCCCTTGAATTCCTCATGCAATTTAGATACATTAATGTATAGCCATGAAAAAATTGTGGAAAGTCGGTGCCGTGGACTTAGTTGCCATTGGTATTTTCGTGGTTCTCACCGTTCTTATTCCCCTAACCGTCAAACTTGTCCAGCAAAATCAGGAAAACAGAAGTAAAGCTTTTGTTCCGGAATGTGAATTTGGTGATGAATGTGATAGTGGAATTTGTACAGGGGGACGTTGCAAAGAAATATCTTCCCCGCCGCCGGCAGTAGTACCACCACCGGTTGAACCATCTGTTCAGCCACCGCCAGCTCCGCCCGCAATTTTAC
>CAYHSW010000084.1:0-2981 GCA_964359405.1 uncultured Gammaproteobacteria bacterium
CCGTGGTAACGAACTACATCCCCTGGCCCGCCCGTTTTTTACGAGGAACTAAACCATAAAACTAGCACCTTAAATATGCACGTGCATAAATAAGATGCTAAAGTTTTAAAAGTTTGACTATTTTAAATAATAACCTATAATGTTTACATGGCAGTATCTGAAAAATTTGCGAAATCGTTTCCTGAGGCAGCAATACAAATAAATGAGGCTATCGCCTTGGAAAGAAAAGCAAATCTAAAATGCCCTTTTGCTGCAACTCTTGAAATATTAGCAAAGAGGGCTGGGGAAAATCAGAATCTGGAACTTGCAATTTTTACCCTAAAGGAAAGCGAGAAATCAAATCGTTTAAAAAAATGACTATACTTGGAATTGAAACCAGTTGTGATGAGACGGCGGCGGCAGTGGTGAAAGACGGAACGCAGCTAATAAGCAATGTGGTGGCATCGTCACAACAGATGCATGCCAAATTCGGCGGGATTATTCCCGAAAATGCCGCCCGAGAACAAATTAAATCAATAATTCCCGTTATTAAAGAGACTTTGGTTTGTGATATTGACGCGATTGCCGTCACCGTGGGACCGGGCTTAATTGGCAGTTTATTGGTTGGCGTGGAAACCGCCAAAACTCTGTCTTATGCCTGGAATAAGCCGTTGATACCGGTTAATCATTTAATTGGGCATATTTATGCGAATTGGTTAGTTTCTAAACCACAGTTCCCCGCCTTAGTTTTGCTAGTTTCCGGTGGACATTCTGAATTAATTTTGATGGCCGATCACGGCAAATATAAATACTTAGGCGGTACCCGCGATGATGCCGCCGGAGAATGTTTCGACAAGTGCGCCAGATTATTAAATTTGGGTTATCCCGGCGGCCCGGCAATTTCTAAGGCCGCAATTAAAAATGATTTATATAAACTTCCCCGCCCTATGATAAATTCCAAAGATTTTGATTTTAGTTTCAGTGGTTTGAAAACCGTTGTGGCAAATTCTCCAAGAGATAATCCCAATTATTTAGCGTATGAGTTACAGGAAGCCATAACTGATGTTTTAGTGACTAAAACCCGCCGGGCAGCAGAAAAATATCAGGTTAAAAATATTTTATTGGCTGGTGGTGTGGCCGCAAATAAAAGATTAAGAGAAAAAATTCCTGAAGCTCTTTGTCCTCCAATTGAATTATGCACTGACAACGCCGCTTACATTGCCTCCGCAGCCTTTTTTAATTATAAAGAAGTTCCGTGGTCCAAAGTCAACGCCGACCCTTCCTTGCAAACGGCAGACGTTTTTGTTTGTAAATAGCCGGTTGGCGGTAGGAAAGGACAAGACCGCCGAGGGCAAAAGTTAATAAAAGCCAGCGGATAAGTTCCCCAAAAATCGGGATAAAAGCCAGAAAGGCATAAATAGTCAACCCGAGAACCACAGACCACCCCCGGCGTTCCCCGAATTTTGAAAGCATTATTTTCCGGCCGATAAAGAAAGCGATCAAAAACCGGGCAATATAAGTGAGCAACAATGAAAGTAAAAAAGTAATAAACGCTAAAGGAATCCCGACCAAGGTAACGGTTAATAAAACAATCACCAGACCAATTAATAAGAAGGTGATAATTCCCGTACCAAACGCGGCATATGGCCGGCTCTCAATTGCCACCGTTGTCTTTTCAAAAACCTTAGGGAATAATCCCAATAAAACAAAACCAACAATAAAGGACACGGCCAAACTTATTAATTCCAAAAACGGTTTTAATTTTGAGAAGCCGTCAAGATATTTTTTAGCCGAGAAAAAACCCGGGTAATCCGCCTCTTTAATTTTTGGTTCATATAAAATCGCCCCGGAAACGGTCGCCGAAGGGTCAATTATCACCTCTGTTTTCCCAGTATATTTCAGATTGCCGGCAATCGAGGCCGCGGGACCAAGCAAAAATTCCCTGTCAGCCACCACAAAGGCTTCGTTGGGGATTGAAGAGTTTAAATAAAGCCGGCCGCCAAAAAATCTAAAACCCCGTTCCAGTTTCGAGGCGGACAAATCAAGATTCCCTCCGGCCGCAATCAAACTGCCCCCAAGAGTCGCAGATTTATTTACTGTTAAATTTCCGCCAACAAGTAAAACGTTGCGTCCTACCGGCCCGTTTATTGACACATCCCCACCAAAGATCCGGATGTTATTATTCACCGGCCCGTTAACACTAACTTTACCGCCGAAAACAAACAGGTCCCCGTCCACCGGTCCGTTGACCGTCACCACCGCCCCGGCTAAAAAAGCATCACCTTTGATTTCCCCCTCAATTAAAACCGTTTCTCCCGCCTTCAAATAATCCGATTCAATAACTGTGCCCTTGCTCAAAATCACCGAATTACTCTCGGCCCGTACCGGAGTTACAAAAACAAACAACAAAAATAAAACTAAAATAATTTTTTTCATCCTTAATGCGGATATTATAGGGCAATGTTAACTTTGTCAATAACTATTTCGTTGTCATTGCGAGCAAAGCGAAGCAATCTTCCTTAATTTATTCCCCGTAAATTAAAATGTCATCGGGGGATAATCCCATTGGTTTATTTTTCCCTTTGGCTAATTTTGGCCAATCCCAAATAGGATCGTTTATTCTTTTATTTATTTTTTTAACTTTTTTCTGTTTTTTAATTTTCTTCATATTTTTATTTTACCACTTTCGTTACTTACTTATTGACTTTAGAAGCAGAGAGAGAGAATAAGCCAAATGGCAGACAAATCTGAAAGGCTGAAAATGGTCGAAGCCTTTTTCGGACCCGGATCCCCAGCAAGGTTAAAGTTGGAAATAGAGGTGTTGGAATTACAACTTGAACTCGAAAAACAAAGAGCCATGGCTCGGGCTGTGACAGAATTTTCCGCTCTTCCAGATTCTGATCAAAGAGATAAAACACCTTCCTAACTTCTGTGCTAAAATAGCCCCATGGATCCAAAGTATAATCATTCTGAAGTTGAAGAGAAGATTTATAAAATGTGGG
>CAYHSW010000085.1:0-2953 GCA_964359405.1 uncultured Gammaproteobacteria bacterium
AGCCCTCGGACTCTAGTCCCACGACAATGGACGAGCTTCTGAAAGCTTATGGCGCGACGTTTCGCGGGTTTAAGCGCGGGGATAAAGTTGAAGGCACAATTTCCTCTATTGCCGGCCGCGAGGTCTTAATTGATGTTGGCGGAAAAATGGAGGGAGTGGTCGGGGAAAAGGAATGGGAAGATATCAAGACTTTTGTCGCCACTTTAAAGCCGGGAGATAAAGTTTTAGCCCATGTTATTTCGGGGGAAAACGAAAAAGGACAGATGATTCTTTCTATCAGAAACTCCATGCAATCAACCCGCTGGCAAACGTTTTTTGATCTTCTTAAATCCGGCGAGGTCGTTACCGTCCGTCCGTTGGAGGTCAATAAGGGCGGCCTACTGGTCGATTATTCCGGCATCCGCGGTTTCATTCCCACTTCGCAACTGGCCGGCCAGCAAAATGTCAGTAATTATTTAAACAGACCTTTACAGGTAAAGGTCATTGAGGTGGATCAAAAACAAAACCGGCTGGTTTTTTCGGAAAAAGCCATCACCGCTGCTGCCGAAAAAGAAGAAAGGCTGGCAAAAATTTCCGGCATTAAATTCGGCGACAAATATAAAGGTACTATCTCTTCCATTACCAACTTCGGAATGTTTGTGACCTTAGATCCGCCAGCTGGCGGAGGGGCCGAGGGACTGGTTCACATTTCTGAAGTTTCCTGGGATAAAGTCGGGGATCTCACCTTGAAATATAAAATTAATGATAGTGTCGACGTCGTTGCTCTGTCGGTTAATGATTCTGACGGTAAATTAAATTTATCTATCAAGAGATTAACGGAGGATCCGTTTATCAAAGCCGCCGAGGGGCTTAAAGTTGACCAGAAAGTCAAAGGTAAAGTGGTGAGGATTTCATCCAACGGAGCCTATGTAGCTCTGGACAAGGGCGTTGAGGGGTTAATGAAAGTTGTGGCCGGCAAATCATATGAAATCGGCGACGAGGTTACGGCCACCGTCGAATCCGTTGATACTAAACTGCGCAAAATCACTCTATCTCCCGTTCTCACTAAAAAGTTTGTGGGTTACAAGTAGAGAATTTCCAACTCGAATTCTGGTTAAAGCAAATAAATTAGATTGAGTGTCCCCCGGCAGGGTCGTGACTGCGGTTTGAAAACCAGCCTCCTTAACCAGTTCTTCAACAGCCGTATTAAACCGGCCGTACGGATAGGCAAACTGGTTGATTTTTATTCCCAATAATTTTTCTAAATCGGTTTTGCTCCCGAAAATCTCTATTTTCGCCTCATTAAGACTAACATTGGGTAAAGAAACATGGTGTTGGGTGTGGCCCCCGACCGTAATTAATGGGGAAGCAGCCAATTCTTTGAGCTGATCAATGGTTAAGTAATTGGGCCGGTTTAAAAATTGGGAAATAACATAGATGGTTGCTTTCATATTATATTTTTTTAACAAAGGGTAGGCATCGGTGTAAAAGTCGCGGTAACCGTCGTCGAAGGTTAAAATAATTGGTTTTTTGGCATGAGTCGTAAACAATTCGTCCAACGAAATTGTTTCGTATCCTTGGGATTTAAGTTCCAATAATTGTTTTTCAAACCAATGCGGGGCGACTGACAAAGAAGTTCTGATAGTGTCTTTCAGATCTTTATTATATTCAACGTAGTGGTACATTAAAATTGGGATTTTAACGGACTTGCCCGAGGTTTGAAAGTCCTTTGGCGGCAAAAACATCTTCGGGTTTACAATTTTTAGGGCCCCCGGCGGGGTGTAAAAAGACACCAGCTGATCGGGTTGGGTGCGGCGTAACCCGAAAGCTAAAATAATTAAAACAACACCTATTGCCGCCCCAATTAAAAAAAACTTTTGCTTCACAAACATATTTTACCATACAAAAAATTAACATTTTGGCACTCGACAGCGTCAGTAGGATGTTAATTTTATAGTTCAAACTGGGTTACATGAAGAAAGAAATTATGGAGTTATAATCTGCCAATGCCGATTCCCGAGATGAAAAAAGATGACGAAAGTGGTTATTCTCGTGCTGTTCGTGCCCACATGCACGTTATTTGGGATAGAGAAGAAGGAAAGTATGTGCCCATGGACGATCAATCAGCGGAGTTGTGGCATGAATTACACCAATTTATGGATAAAGGAGTTCCCGGATGTCTTTTTGTTTATCCTCAAGAAATGGTGTTGGCAGGAGTTAGACTTATAATGCCCTCGATGTGGAGGGTGGAACCGTCTGAACCGCCCCACGACAGACGGCAATCTCAAGTTGGAGCATTAGATGTTTTTATTATGGACAAGTCTGCTTGACATCCTCCACTATGTATTGTATAAATAAATACAAATGAAGCTGAACATCCCGAAACCGGTGGCATTTGATTGGGATGACGGCAATATCAATAAAAATAAGATTTCCCATGGTGTCGAGTTTGCCGAATGTGAGCAAGTTTTTTTAAACGAGCCGATAAAAATATTTGAACAGGTAAGATACGTTGCGTTTGGTAAAACAGATTCCGGCAGGGAATTGACAATTGTTTTCGAACTTAAAAAAGACAAAATCAGAGTAATTTCTGCCAGAGACAGAAACAAAAAAGAAAAAGTATGAATAAAAAATTAAAAATTATTCCAAAATTTAAAAATGAAGACTTGGAAAGAAAGTTTTGGGATAACGCGGATTTATCAGATTATTTTGATTTTTCCAAACCGGTTAAATTTGATTTAAGCGCCTTAAAACCTTCCGCCCGGACGGTAACGCTGCGGGTTCCGGAAACCCTTTTATATATGCTTAAAAAACTGGCCAATAAAAAAGACGTTCCTTATCAATCATTAATGAAAGTTTATTTAACCGAACGGGTCGAGTCTGAATTCACCCCAAATTTCGCTGATTAATCATACAACACGTACCCTTGCCCGCGGACGGTGTAGATTGGGCTTGACAAGAACATATTTTGTGT
>CAYHSW010000086.1:0-2930 GCA_964359405.1 uncultured Gammaproteobacteria bacterium
AATCCCGCTACCGCCGCCACACCGGCTTCAGACCACAATTAACAAAAATAAAAGTAATAGAAATAAGTTAATAAAATATGGATTACGTTAGAATTGATTCCTCGAACACATTTATGATTTCAAAATATCCGATAGCTCTAATTGAAGGGCTTGGTTGTCCCACTGGTTGTGAGCGCATAAAAGGTGGGGTCTGTTACGCTTTCCATCATTGGAGAGAAGGTGGTCCACTGGGCACAAGAGTTCCAGTTAGTTGTCCACGTTTAAAAGTTTCACAAACTCCTGTTGAAGAAGAAAATAAATAAAATTAAAAATGGATTCTGAATGCGGACAGAATGACGGGGGGATTGTTGTGACAAGATAATGACAGGGTTGCACCCTGTCATGGTGGAATACATAATCATGATTATGTAAATAATAAATTAACATACTAGTGACTCTATAGCGTCAGTAATATGTTAATTATTTAAAAGATGAACTATAAATTTATTTTTGGAAATGCGCCGGAGTTGGCGCAGGCGGAGTTAGAGGCTGTGGGGCAAGAATTGCCGCTGGAGGAGTTGATAAAAAGACTTGGGGGGACAGTAAAAATTGTGGAAGTTTTGCCGGAAGACGTTAAATTGGCAGATATTATTAAAGGGGACTTCGGAATTTCTGATTTAACGGGAAAAGTTAATATTGTCCAATTGTGTAAAAGTATAAAAGAGGAAACCGGGAAGAGGTTTGTGTTGCCAAAAAACGGAGAAAAGCAATTATCAAGTGTTGTCGTGGCCAAACAAAAACTGACGGAAATAATTATCGGTGACGGCTGGATAGGGAAAACCGTGGCTGTTCAGGATTTTGAAGACTGGGGCAAACGGGATTACGGCCGTCCCGAAGCGGAAGGTCACATCGGAATGCTTCCCCCGAAAGTTGCCCGGATGATGGTCAACATAGCTCAATCAAATTATATTCTTGATCCGTTTTGTGGTACCGGTACCATTTTAATGGAGGCGTTAACGATTGGGCTTAAAGCCGTCGGATCGGATATTAATCCAAAACAAGTGGAGAGAACCAGAAAAAATATAGAATGGCTGGGAAAGAAAACAGAATTGTTTTGCGGCGACGCCAGCAAAATCAGTGAAAAAGTAAAGGATGTTGACGCGATTGTGACGGAACCTGACTTGGGACCAAGAATTGATCTTGAGCAACTTTATATTAATTGTTTCAACGATTGGCGCAAAGTTTTGAAACCCAAAGGATTGGTTGTCATCGCTCTGCCCTTTGTGAAAAATGTTCTTGACAAAGCCCAGTCTATGGGATACACTCTCGTCGGTGGACCGTATTTATACGCGAGACCGCAGGCAATTGTGAAAAGACACATTTGCGTTTTAAGATATGGCACATATTAAAGCAGGCGGGGTTACAAAAGGGAACCGCGACTCGATTGCTAAAAGATTAGGAATCAAGAAATACTCCGGCGAAAAAGTTACTGCCGGGAGTATTCTTGTACGCCAGAAAGGGACAAAGTTTAATCCCGGACCGGGAACAAAATTGGGCGGGGACTACACTTTATTTGCAATAACCGATGGCATAGTTAAATACTTTAAAAAACTTGGAAAGCGCATGGTAAGTGTTTCATAAATATGGATGAACAATCAATTCAAAATCTGGACATTAATTTATTAAACCCCAACCCGTTACAGCCGCGCGGTCTTATTACCCCGGAATCCCTTGTTGATTTAGTTGATTCCATAAGAGAACATGGTATTTTAGAGCCATTGGTTGTCGCCGAAACTCCTTCGGGCTATCAGATTATTGCCGGAGAACGCCGGTGGCGAGCCTCGAAAATTGCCGGGTTGACTAATGTGCCGTGTCTTGTCAGAAAAGCCACGCACCGGGGGATGCTGGAAATGGCGATTGTGGAAAATATCCAAAGGGTGGATTTAAATCCTTTGGAAAGGGCTCAGGGTTTTAAGAAATTAATGGACGACTTCGGCCTCGGAACCGCGGAAATTGCCCAGCGGGTGGGAAAGTCTCAACCGTACGTTTCCAATTCCCTGAGATTATTAACCTTGCCTGACGCTCTTAAAGACGCCATGATTTCCGGAATAGTGACGGAGGGTCATATCCGGGCGTTGGCCGCGATTGAAGACCCAAACTTAATGGTTGAGGCTTTAAGACAGATTTTAAAGGAAGAAGGATCGGTGCGGCGGGCGGAGGAAGTGGCGCGGGAATATAAATCAAAGGCACAACAAACACCCGTTTCAGGTAACAGAATTTATTCTCAGGAATGGGATCAATTCCAAAAGGAAATTGGGAAATTAGTTACGGGTAAAGCCAAATTTACCCAAACCAATAGGGGGGGGATGATCGTTCTTCGCATTCCCGGTTCAATGGACAAGACGTCAGAAATTATGAGAAAAATAGGGGGGGCAATTAAAGAGATACTTGCCCGGGATTTGTCCCAAAGCGGTCAAACGGAAAATACCTGAAGAAAACCTTGCCGATAAACTCTTCTTTTTTAACCGTCCCCCATTCGCGCGAGTCACTTGAGCCGGTGCGGTTATCTCCCATGACAAAATAGTTATTATCCGGAATGGTGACTACTCTCCCCTCGCCCAAAAAATAGCTACCCGGGGTGAGAAGGTTTTTTGGCAAATAATTCTCTTCAAGAAGGACGCCGTTAATATAAATCCTACCGTTATTTAGTTTGACCGTTTCCCCGGGCAGCCCAATTATCCTTTTGATAAAGTCGATATCCGGATTTTTCGGCGATTTAAAAACCACAACCTCCCCTCGTTGAGGCAAACTGAAACGATATGAAACTTTGTCCGTCAAAATATATTCTTTGTCATGGAAAGTTCCGTACATGGAGTTCCCGGAGACCTGATTCGGCTGAAACAAAAAAAGATAACAGACGACAAATATGGCTGCGGCAAAAACCAACGCTT
>CAYHSW010000087.1:0-2837 GCA_964359405.1 uncultured Gammaproteobacteria bacterium
TCTATTTGATGATTTAGAATTTTTAGACAACTTGTATGTTGGCACCCGTTACCCAACGGAATACGAGGAACATGATTGGAAAGAAGCTGAAAGGGCTCTGAAGTCGCTTGATAAAATTAAAGAATTCATTCAGAATATATTAAAATAAAATATGTTTAAAATCTGCCTGATTATTTTATTATTGGTTCTAAGTGTCAAGCCGGTTCACGCGGATTATAATCAATCTTATTCTGACTACCAGTATTTATATTCCCAATACCGGAAATCTTTTGAGGATTTCACCGTTTCCAAGGCCACCTATGAAACTTATAAAACTTTAACCACCCAAAATGATGCTCTGGAAAAAATGCGCGGCGTTATGACCGACCGGGCAAATATCGTCAGCGCCTACCTTAATTTAATTTTGGAAAAGATGCAGGCCGGGGATGGGATTCCCGCCGTCCAAATCTCAACATACCGGCAAATTGTGGGAACTCAGGACAGTTGGCTCTCCGGCCACCAGAAAAAGATTGCTGCAGCCGCCACCCTTTCCGACCTTGATGACATTTCTGCCGACTTTGACACCCGTTATCCGCAAATTCTCAACGAAACCAAAAAAGCCGTGGGAATAATATTAGTTTCCAAAAATGACTTTGTCTATTCTAAAATGCCGGATCTTTTTAGCCGGACCGAATCTTATTCCCAAGACATCACCAACCTGCGAAGTCTTGCGGTTGCCAAAACTAAGGCGCAACTTTGGGAAGGGAAACGCGCGGAAATCGTTACCCTGTTAACCCCAAAAGCCAACAGCTATAATGACGTTTTTGACCTCTATAAAGCCCAACAACTAATGATTGAAGGATTACAGTATCTAAAGGAGGCGTCAAGTTTTCTAAAAGAGATTGTCAATAATTTAATATGACACAAATTGCTGACGGGGGAGAACTAATTAAAGAAACGAAACCTGTTTCACTTACGAAACCGGTAATAATTTTGCTGGTTTTGGCAAGTGTTTTTATACTGGCAATCGGCATCGGGGTTAGTTTTGCTCTTTTTTACCCCAGAAAAAACACGACCGTGGTTATAGATAACACAAATAATGGTAATACTTTCGAAACTAAACCCAAACCAGTTTCCAAATTGGCCACCGACAGCGCTTTCTTACAACTCAAATCAGATTTAGACGGTTTTATTTCGGAGCTTGACCGCATTGATTTAATTGAGCCCCAACTGGCCCCTCCAAACATCGACTTGAATATTAATGTCCAAATAAAGTAAAATCCCCATATGACAACAGCTTTAAATAAATTGCCCGACCAGAGTTTTGAATTAACGATGACCGTTCCCTGGACGGACATAAAGACGACCTTTGACCAGATCGTTGACCGGTTGCTTTCCGAAGTCGAAATCGAAGGTTTCAGAAAAGGCAAGGCTCCGCGGGATCTGGCCCTTAAAAATCTCGACCAGGGTAAGATTTACGGACAAGTGGTCAATGAAATTTTGCCGAAAATTTACTCTGATGCCGTTTCCGAACAAAAATTAAATCCTATTGCTTCGCCAAAAATCCATATTATTTCCGCTGAGCCGGACAAGGATTGGATTTTTAAAGCCGTTTCCTGCGAGAAACCGCAAATTGATTTAGGGGATTACAAAGCCCAGATTAAAACTGCTAAGATCTGGAAGCCAGGAGACGAAGTAAAGGCAGAGAGCGCAGAGAACAAGTCACAGAGAATTAACGAGATAATTAGTAAACTTATTGAATCGGCAAAAATTACTTTGCCGGCAATTCTAGTTGAGAGTGAGGAAGAACGGCTTTTAGCTCAACTAATTGATGATATCCGGGCGGCCGGTTTAACCTATGATCAATATCTTGCCAGCAAAGGAACAACCGCTGACGGGATAAAGAGCCAGTACCATGCCCAAGCCGAAGCGGCTTTGAAGCTGGAATTTATTCTTGAGGAAATTGCAAAAAAAGAAAACATCTCTGTTGCCCAAGAAGAAATTGACGCCGTAATAAATAAGGAAAAAGATCCTAAGGGTCAGGAAAATTTGCGGAAACAGTCATATTTACTGGCGTCGGTTATGCGCCGGGAAAAAACTTTGACATACCTATCTAACCTATAGTACAATACGGGTATGGCCAAACAACAAACTAACAAAACCAACCCTTTGGAGATTGTGTCAGAGATGGGGAAAGCGGTGGCGGATATCCCCAAGATTGCTCTTGAGCAAATCGGCATAAGAAAAGCTTCCCAAGCTTCGGAAATAACCATGGGCAAACAAGCCCAAACTCTGGAAATCAAGTTACAAAAACTTGAGGCGAAATTTCACGCTAATGTTTTGCAAAGCTCACAGGAAGTTTATAATTTTGAAAAAGAAAAGGAACAACAGCAAATAAAGCAGATTTTGACTAATTTAGCCGTCGAAGTTAAAAATATTCAGGCGCAGGCAGCGGCTTTATCCGGAGACATGAATAAAATTACGGTGGAACAAATTCCCGACCCTGGTAAATATCATCTTAATTTCTTTGAGTGGGTTTTGACCATGCTTAAAGACATTAAGCGGGATATTTTGAAAAGCCGGACCTGGCTTTCGGCCTTTAATGCCAAGAAAAAGAAAAAGGGCTACTGGTCCATGTTTAAAAAACACGGGATGTCCTTTGCCATGTCCGACGAACGCAGCCTCGCCACCGCCGCTGGATAATTTACTTCTTTGTGTTAAAATAATCATATTGCGCTCGTAGTTCACTGGTAGAATGCTTCATTGACATTGAAGAGGTACCCCGTCCGATCCGGGGCGAGATAACCAAGATGAGGAAAAATTCTCGATTGAGGGCTTTATCAAACATCACTGCAAAT
>CAYHSW010000088.1:0-2797 GCA_964359405.1 uncultured Gammaproteobacteria bacterium
CCTCGGTTTTCAAGCTTCCTTTGACAAATAACCGGTTTTTAATGGGGGCGATTGTTTTGGTGTTTTTCCTGCAAATATTTGCCATTCAAACCCCATGGGGCAACAGCTTCCTTCACACCAAGCCCCTGTCCCTAAGTTTCTGGCTTCTGGCCTTTTTCGCCAGCAGTTTGATTGTTTGGGTGGAAGAGGGGAGGAAATTTTTGGTGAGAAGACAAAAAATCTAGCAGGGGAGCCCTGGATGATGCGTATTAGAACTTTTTATGCTCAAAATGTCAATGCTTGCATATATTGATTCGGCATGATAATATATTCACTATAAGGAGTCGGTGTGTGTGCGGATAGCCAAGGCCGGCTTTTTTGTCGGCTAAATTAGGATTTCAAAAAGACTCGGGTTCTTGGTATCTACAAGTTTGCGGTCTAACAATCTCATCTTCATTGCCTCAATTTTAGGCAGACTCTGCTTTTTATTTTGGACAGTAATTTCGTATTTCAGTCCTGCAATTAGCGCCATAGCATCGGCCAGTTGCACATCAATATCCTGATTAGATTTATTTACAAGACTTAAAGATGTAACCATTTTTTTATATTCAGCTCCGTTAATACCGCCATCGCCCGTTCCTTCTGCCTGCATTCGGTTATGGGCATAAATTAAATAAGTGTCTTGGTCGGGGTCTGATTCAACGATAATTTTGCCACAGTAACCGGAAACCTTTAAATGTCTGGCGAAATCAGCAAGTATTTTTAGGTAGGAACGGCGGAGGATTGTTTGTAATTGCCAGGAAGCCATCTTTGCGTTTGCCTTATTCGTTGTGACGAAGAAAAAACTGATTTCGGGGTTATTTACAACGGAAATAAACTCTGACCAGAATTGCAATTCTTTTTTCTCATCCTGAAGAATTGAGAACGGCCCCTTTTTTCTTGTCATGTCTCTGGCGTGGAAAATAAGCTCATCATTGTCAAAAAATTTCTTTTTGAGTAACCGCATTTTATGATCAATTTTCGGTTTTAGTTTTTCCGGAATTACCGCGCCTGATAAAACAAACAACTTAGACTCGTGTTCATAAGAAGCCTTACCTGTTTCATCGATCGACAATAACTTGTACGGTTGCATATTTTTATTTTACTCCTTTATTTTAGCAGTATAATAGGCAAAATATGATCGACAGTAAAAACATCCAGTTATTCATGTCTTTATTTAAAGGTCGGGGAGATATTTACGCTAAACGGTGGGAGAAAGACGGAAAAAGCGGTTATGGCCCGGCTTATAAATTAGATTGGCAGGAATTTAATGCTTTTAAAGCTAAAGGCGGGAAATTTGCTGATTTCCCAAATAAAACTCCGCTGCCTTTAACTTGGGAAGTGATTCGCGGTCACGTTGAAGGTGTTCACACGATTGGCATTTATCCCCTTCTTCAAGACAATACCTCGTATTTTATTGCCGCTGATTTTGATGGCGATAATTGGCAAAAAGAATGCCAAAGTTTTATTAACGTTTGTAAAGAGCGGGGAATTCCGGTTTATTTAGAACGTTCTCGTTCGGGAAAAGGCGGACACGTTTGGATTTTCTTTGAGAATCCTTATCCGGCATACAAATCCAGAAAAATTATTTTGGAATTAATTCGCCAAGCCCTTAACCTGTCACAATTTGACAAAGAAGTTAGTTTCGACAGGTTATTTCCCAATCAAGATTATCACTCCAATTTAGGAATTGGAAATTTGATTGCCTTGCCCCTACAGGCCGGTTCCCTTCGAGAGGGAAATAGTACTTTTTTAAACACAGAAACTTTAGCAATAATTCCTGACCAATGGGCACATTTGTGTTTAATTGAAAAGCTTCCGACTGAAAAATTAGATAAACTTTTTGACGAGGTTTCAGCCGGGATCAGTAACCCCATCAATAATACAAAAGAGACAGAGGAATTATCTATAGTTATTCGCAATAAAATTTATCTCAAAAAGAATAAATTAACTCCAGAACTGGTTAATTTTCTTCGGGAAAATTTAAATTTTGCTAACACGGAATACATTATCAAAAAGAAAATAGGCTTAAGCACTTACCAAACAGAAAAATATTTTAAATTAATTGAAGAAACGGACGAACATGTTTTAATCCCTCGCGGTTTTCAAGATAAACTAATTACGTTTTGTCAGGAAAACAAAATTAATTTTTTTATTAAAGACGAACGATTAAAATTAACTTCGGTAAAATTTACTTCCAAAATTAAACTTTATGACCATCAGCTAAAAACAATGGAGGATATTGGGAATAAAGAAAATGGGGTTATTATCGCTCCCTCCGGCTCGGGCAAGACAGTCATTGGCTTGGAACTTATTGCCAAACACGAGCAACCGGCTTTAATTCTTGTCCACAGAAAGCAACTTGCCGACCAATGGGTTGAAAGGATCGAATCTTTCTTGGGAATTCCGAAGGCTAAAATCGGTCAATTATCCGGTCGTAAGAAAAAGATCGGGGACAAAGTAACAATAGCAATGATCCAAAGTCTGGTCAGGTTAAATGAAGATGAAATTAACGGATTAACTAATAAATTTGGATTGATAATTGTTGACGAATGCCACCACCTGCCGGCCAAAACTTTTCGGGACATCATTTCCAAATTTAATTCCTATTATCTTTACGGTTTAACCGCTACCCCAAAACGGAAATACAACGACGAAAAACTTATTTACCACTACCTTGGCGATGTTATTGCTACAATTGATCAAAATTACCAGAATGAAATTCTTACACAAAAGGCGTTAACAACCGTTAATATTTGCAACACACAATTATCTGTAC
>CAYHSW010000089.1:0-2783 GCA_964359405.1 uncultured Gammaproteobacteria bacterium
ATAGTTAAGAGAAGATGGAAAGTTGGGTTTTCTACACCGGAAGTCGCCTGGTTTAAGGAATCCAAAAAAGAAATTTCTAACATTCTTACGAGTAAAAGTTTCTTATCGCGTCCTTATTTTAATCATGCTAAAATACAAGCAGCGTTTGAAGAATTTGTAGAAGGTAAAAATGACGAATCGATGCTCTTCTGGCGCATTATTAATTTAGAACTATGGCTAAGACTTTATATAGACAAGAACGCTTTGTCATCCTGAACTCATTTCAGGATCTGAAAATAACGAGATGCCGAAACAAGTTCGGCATGACATCACACTTATATGGCTAAGGCTTTATATCGATTAACCAAAATCAAAACCCATGTCATAACTGACGCAGATAATATTGTTGACATCGTAGAAAAATATGCCGGTCCGTTATTAAAAAGTGGCGATACAGTGGTCATTTCCGAACGGGTTGTGGCCATAACTCAAGGTCGGATGATTTTAATTAAAGACATTAAACCGTCTTTTTTGGCCAAATTATTTGTGAAATTTGTTTATAAACCGTCGTGGGGCATTGGAATTGGCAGTCCGTACACGATGCAGGTGGCACTTAATGAAGCCGGATTATCACGAATGCTTTTTGCCGTCGCGGTTTCTGCCCTGACGAAACCTTTTGGGATCAGAGGAATGTTTTACCGGGTGGTAGGGCATCAAATAAATGCCATTGATGGTCCGACACCTTACACCTTGCCGCCGGGGAATGTTGCCGCGACTCTTGGCCCGAAGGATCCCAACCGCGCCAGCGAACAGATTAAACAGAAAATTAATTGTGAGGTTGCCATCATTGATGCCAATGATATCGGTCAAAGAATTGAAGGGTCAACTAAAAATTGTGACAGGGAATTAGTTTTAAAAGCTTTTAAGAACAATCCGTTGGGGCAATCCTGTGAACAAACCCCAATGGCTATTATCAGCAAACTATGATCGACGTCACCAAAATCGCCAAATTAGCAAATTTAACTATCCCTGATAATTTAGTCGCAAAGTTTGGCCAGCAATTAGAAAGTATTTTAGGTTTAGTTTCACAACTTAAAGAAACAAATACCAATAATGTTTTACCAACATCGCAAGTTACAGGTTTGGAAAATGTCTGGCGGGAGGATGAAATAAATACTTCCCGGATGCTAACTCAGCAGGAAGCATTAACAAACGCTAAATTAAAGAAAGGGGGGTTTTTCTGTGTTGATCGACAAATCATTGAGTGAACTTTTAAATCTTTTAAAAAATAAAGAAGTCAAAAGCGAAGAAATAATTGATGAGTCAATTACTCAAATAAAAATGCATGGCGAAAAAATTAATGCTTTTATTACAGTCGTTGATCCGAAAATAAAAATAGGTTTACCATACGTGATGAAGGATTCATATCTGACGAAAGGAATTCGCACAACTTGCGCCTCGAATATTTTAAAAAATTTTATTGCTCCCTACAGTGCTACGGTCTACGAAAAACTGGCTCACATGACTCTTGTAGGAAAAATGAATATGGATGCTTGGGGACATGGAGGTTCATCAGAAAACACTAATTTTGGACCCGTTAAAAATCCATGGGATTTAACAAGAGTTGCAGGAGGATCGAGTGGAGGTCCTGCGGCGGCGGTAGCGGCTCGGCTTGTGCCCTTTGCAATTGGTGAAGACACCGGGGGATCGATAAGAAATCCCGCCGATTGGTGCGGAATAACCGGATTAAAAGTGACTTATGGACGGGTGTCCCGGTATGGTTGCATTGCGTATGCCTCATCTTTTGACACCATGGGGCCGATGGCAAAAACGGCTGAGGATTGCGCCATAATTTTGGGGTGGATTGCCGGAAAAGATCCTTATGATGCCACTACTTCCAGTATGCCCGTTTCAAATTATATTGAGGAGTTAAAAAAAGATGTCAAAAAAATAAAAATTGGCGTGCCAAAAGAATTATTTGGCGAAGGATTGGATTCTGAAATTAGAACGGCGATTGAGGAAGCAAAGAAAGATTTAGCAAAACTTGGTTTAGAAATAATTGAGATATCAATGCCGATGTTTCATTATGGCATTATGGCTTATTACATAATGGCACCATCGGAAACGAGTTCGAATTTAGCCCGGTATGACGGCTTAAGATATGGCTGCTCGCGGGATAATTTTACTGACGAAACTAAAAGAAGAATTATGATTGGGACTTATGCCTTATCTGCCGGTTATTATGATGCTTATTATAAAAAAGCCCAACAGGTAAGAACATTATTAATTAAAGAATATGAGAAAGCTTTTATGCAATGTGATGCGATCTTAATGCCGGTTATGCCAACTTCAGCAACCAAAATCGGAGAATTGATCGAAGATCCGGTTAAAAATATGCTGGCTGATATTTATACAGTAACCCAAAACACGGTTGGCATTCCTTCGCTGGCACTGCCTTGTGGATTTACAAAATCAAAATTACCCATTGGCATGCAACTTGCGGGAAAAATGTTTTCCGAAGATTTACTTTTAAGAATTGGCTATCATTATCAGCAAATAACTAGTTGGCATAAAGAAAAGCCAGAGTTATAATTTTACCCGGTTTGTTTTACAAACCGGTCGTGGCGAAAGCCAATTGTATGTTAATTATAACAGATGAGATGCTGAAACAAGTTCAGCATGACATTAAGTAGATATGAAATATCAACCTATCATCGGTCTTGAGGTCCATGTGGAACTGGGAACTAAGAGCAAAATGTTTTGCGGGTGTCCGGCCGACCATTTTGGGAAAGAACCTAACACCC
>CAYHSW010000090.1:0-2679 GCA_964359405.1 uncultured Gammaproteobacteria bacterium
CTATTTGGAGAGACTTTACTTTCCATCCCCAATTATCCCTTTTAGTCCCCGGCTTGTTGAAACGAGCTGAATTCCCCAATTTTAAAATATCCCACATTGGGATTATTTTAATCGCTGCGGGCGAGCCAAGAACTTTATTTAAATAAATTGCTGATTCTTTGCCGTAAAACCCCTTGAGGGTCGGCGTGTCGTGGGTTGAGGTGTAATAAACAATATCTCGGTTATTATTTTCCCCGAATTGAATAACGGCGGAACCAAGAAAATTAAATTTTTTCCGCAGATTTTTGACTTCAGAAGTGATGACTCCTAAATCTTCGGCAATAAAAATTTGTTTAGGAAATTCTTCTCTGACTTTTTTTAAAATTCTTTTTCCCGGAACTTTTAGCCAAATTTTGCCGGGATAAACCCAAACGGCCTCATAACCCCGGAAATGATCTAGTCTAACCATATCAAAAAGTGCCAATGCGCGTCTAATTCTTTTGAGCAAATACTTTAAATTTTGAGCAAACTTGTTCTCCCAATCATAAACCGGCAAGCCCCATCGCTGGCCGCTTTTACGGAAACAATCCGGCGGGGCGCCGGCAAACAAACCCTTGATAAATAAATCATCACGCTCGGTTCGGGTAATAAAATATGGCAAATCGCCGATAATTTTTATCTTTTTTTTGTTCGCGTAATTTTTGAGTGCGAACCACTCATCCTCGGCGCCGTAGCCGGGATCAATTGCCAATGAATTTGGAGAGTCATATGGCGACCCGAATTCATCACGGGGAGAAAGCGGCAACACTTGCCAATAGTCGTATTTATTTTTGACTAACCAGTCAACAAATTGATACCCATCACTAAATTTCCCCTTCGGCAGGCACGAAATTGGAAGTAAAACCCCAATCCCATTCATATTTTAAACACCACTTTCTTATTTTTTACAAAACTTGTTTCAAATAATTCTAAAAAACCCAATCTCCCAAGTAACGCCGGAGCTTCGTCGTCGTCAAAAAAAGCCACCGGAACTTTCTGTTTTATTTCTCCCAATTCCACCTCAATTTTCTTTTTAAGAATATAAGTTGCTTTTTCACCGCCAATTCCGGCAGTATCCAATTTCCAACAATCAGCAGTAAAATTAATCCCCAGTTTCATAGCCCATTGACGGGGTAAAATTGTATAATCCGCTCCGGTGTCAACAATCATCCAAACCGTTACAATTTCATTATTTTTCGGAGATTTAAAGGTAACTTTGGCGACTGGGCGAAGAATTTTTCCAAATAATGTTTGACCTTCTTCCTCGAAGTCAAAACTCGTGGTCATAAAATTAAAATCTTTGCTTTAGGGAGAAAAGCCACTTCCGGAGCGGCATCCGGATATTTTTTTTCTAATTTATTCAAAAGATCCAACGCTAAATTTCCCGTTTTAGCCGTATAGGCCTTCCCTTTAACCAACACCACATGCTTGCCCCGGTAAAAGGGATTTTTAAAAATTTGCGGCATAGTCAATAATTTCTTCATGATTTTATTGTACCATAATGGCTGGGGATCATATTACTTCTACCCGACCATCAACATATTGCCCATGATAAAATTTTTCTTCACCCAACAACCACATTTGGGTTGCGTGAGCAGAATAAACTCGAAGTGGCGATCGACCGAGAAAATCAGTTTTTAACACCATGTTTTTCTCCAATCCTTTTTTCGCCAAAAGAGCAATCCCCTTTAATAATTCTTTTCCCCGAGCCTGTTTGGCTTTAGCTTTTACATACAACCCGTCAACGGTCTCTGACGGCTCAGTGGAGTTAAAAATTGTGATCGCCACATTAGGATTTTTAGCAATATTATTACTGTGGAGCGCATCTTTTGGTGAACCCCAATAAAAATCCCCCTTACCGTCATAGGCAAAAAAGACGGGGGTGACCCAGGGGTTCCTGCCACTTGTGGTGGCAATCGTCATATACCTGTTCTCTTTTATTAATTTTTGCTTGCGTTCTTCAAGACTATAAGTCATATCGCGACTTTACAACACCGCAAAAGTAATGTAAAATTGTTGTGCGAATAATGCACAACTCAATTATTTACGAGTTTCTTTCGAAGCTAAATTTTGACGAGCAGGCCATTATGCTCTATGAAGTTTTGGTCCAAAACGGTCCGCAAACCCTTTTAAGTGCCGCAAGGCTCGCTAAAATTGAAAGAACCCGACTGTATCGGATTATTGATGACTTAGCCGCCCGCGGGCTTATCCAGGAAATTCCGGGGTATAAACGGTCAATGATTAAAGCCGTTGATCTTAACACTTTTCAGATGATGATCAATCAAAAAGAAATTGAGAGTAAATTTTTGCAAAGTTCTCTCCCCTCTTTTATGTCCGCCGTCGAATCCTTCCAAAACCCGTTTCCGGGCTCGGATGTTGTTTATTACCACGGCAAGGAAGGGATCAAACAGTTAACTTGGCATATGTTGCGCTGTAAACAAATGCCGTTTAGAGGGTATTCCTGTCAATTTTGGGATGAATTATTTGGAGAAAAATTTAACCTCGATCTTAACCAAGAACTTCTTTCTAAAAATTTCCAAGTTCATGATATTTATTCTGATGCCTACATAAAGTATTCTGACGACTGGATTAAAGCTCATGGTCCGCCGAAAGGTGATTGGAAATTTTGGGAATCAAGATATATTTCGGAAAAAATTCTAA
>CAYHSW010000091.1:0-2669 GCA_964359405.1 uncultured Gammaproteobacteria bacterium
AAAAACGTGTGACAAGTTTGGTAGTTTTCCCCGACGGATAAAATAAAAGCGGGAATGTCATGAGTTAAATAATCAATGCCGTATAAAACAGGAATCTTTTTGTCATAGCCTTTGACGGCAATGTATTTGCCGTCAACCAAAAGAATTCCGCAAAATCTGGTGCAATAAAATCTGGTCAGGTCAGAACAATAAGGAATCTCTTTTAAGGCCGTACGACAGTACCTGAAAGCTGTCGCCGGGGGGAAATTATGTTCTTCCGCTAATGATCTAAATGACTGGCCACGAAGATGAAAAAATAAAATCTTTTTTGGTTTTACTTTTTCTTTGCGATTTAGTTGCGACCATTTACCACAGGACTTACAAACCAGTTTAATTTTTCCCCGTCTTAAACCTTTACGGATGGCAACACCGTGACATTTTGGACATCTGAAGTTTTTTTCACTGGTGTAGTTTACCGCAGATTAATAATATTACACCTAGTGAAAATGGCCTTATGGATTGTTGATATCTTTCAAAGTAGTCAATTTAGGTGACCAAAATGAAACGGTCTCTTTCTTCCGTTTCCTAAAATCGCCAGCTCCGCGTTGAGTTCAAAGAGCCCTTTGCGGCGCTCCGAACGGAGGGGGGCGTTCGTCGCGCCGTCTCCACCAATTCTGCGAATTCCCTTTCAGTCGAGTGTTACGAAAAAGTTCGAACCTTTTTTCGAAACAATCATTGAGAAAAGAGCTTCGCTCTTTTTCAAAATTTAAATCGTTAATTCATCGCCCCGCCTGCGGGCGGGGCTTAATTGTTGCGCTCCGGCCCCTCGCTTCGCTTTTTTAAAATGGTCTGCCCGGACGGAAAAGGCAAAAATTTTCGCGAATTTTTTTATAACTTAAATGGCCCGCCCGTTTGGAACCAGTTAGGATTGAGTCCTATCTGACGAGTGGGCCATTAAAAAACTCAATCCGTCAAAAACTGGTTCCACGAAAATTCTATATCCAATCTTAATGTTATTTCAAGGGGGTAAAATTTTCGCCGCTTTTGGTTTTAGCTTGCGGGTATTGACAATTTTCAAACTATCCTATAGAATAGGACTACGTAAATTATTAGAAAGGGGTGAAAAAAGATGGGTGAACCAACCGACAGATTTAGAAAATATCTAGGGGTTATTGGAAGTGAGCGCGCCGTCCTTTTAGGGAGTGTCGTTTCCTTTAATCCAGGCAGTGATTATAGATATAGGTACGGGAACGTAACTGCGGAGGAATTAAGGGAATATAAAGAATTGGGCAGTAAGGCTGTTAAAGATGGTGACAAAGAAATTTGCTCAACGTGTTTCAACGTAAGGAGAGTTTGCGTTTGTGAAAGGTAAGTGGGATAATACAATTTACGACGAAATATGACAAGCCCATTGATTTATGTGTTGTAAAGATATCATTACGCAATTGGGGCAAATAGAGCAGACCTTGTTAGTCAGACATTTAATCACAACGCTGGACGAAACATGTGGTCTTGATCCACAAAACTATGGTCACGGCAGCTCGGTGCTAGCAATTCTTGACGAATCGAGGGAAACAAGAAAAAGGAAACAGCAAAGGTTTAATTCCCTTCAGGTCGCTAGGACATACTTAGATTACAAAAAGTAGGTGACACAATATAATTTATGATGTAATATGAAAAAACCACTGGAGATAGAATTGCCATTTTCAATTATAGGAAAGGCTGAAAACACAGGTAGGCTTTTGTTTCGAGAAATAGAACTTAAAAACAAAACACAAATGCCAACGGTACGAAATCAGATCGGGATCAGGCCGCACAGCTTTCTATTTTGGTCATGGGGAAAACCGGAATGGGTTGACACGTCGGACACGCCCAAACTCGAAGTAGAGCTTGCCCGCCATGGATATGTTTTAGAGTAAATAGGGAGTGCATGCTTGCGCAATCAAGAAACGAGAAGCATCTGAAAGCTCTTAGTGACCAAGAAACAGGGACTTACCTTCCATAAATTACCTGTGGCTTACGTAGCCGGTTTCTAGTTCACAATTCAAGCTGCGCTTGCCCAAAATCCTCTTCTCTTTTGCTGTTGGATATATTTTTTGATCTGTTCTTCGTTGGCTCCCATAGTGGACACAAAGTAGCCTCCCGACCAAGTGCCATTATTTCCCCAGTAAACCTGTTTGAGAAAGGGGAACTTTTCTATACTCAAGAACAATTTTGTTACCTTTTTCTATTATTTGATCAATTGGGTAAACTTCATCTTGTATAAACTTTCCAAAAAATCTGACCATGAAATTTTGGAACTAGCCAATAAGAAGAAATAAAATTACTGATAGTCATAAGATAATCACTTTACCGTGTTAGCATAGTAATATGTTGCCATTGTACTATTGTAATACGCTAAGGCGTTAAAACACTAAGGATTCTTAGGGTAACGCCACTCCCTTCGCCAAAAAAACCAAGACACACTTTTTAAGGTGTCACCTTTCCTGTCAATGCACACGTTTCCAGAATCCAATCGGCCAAATCCATCTAGTTATGGCCGATCGATCGTTCACTTTCCACCATTCTGAACGATTGGGCACGAACAAGCTCGACCTGCCTTCGGTTGCCAGATTAAGCTCCAAATCAAAATCAGCCCATTCCGGTCGGTTCGGGCCAATCGGCCGATTTCCACCATTTGGGCCGATTCT
>CAYHSW010000092.1:0-2415 GCA_964359405.1 uncultured Gammaproteobacteria bacterium
AAAAATTTCCAGAATAAATTATGGTTATAGACGCCGCCGGCCATGTTTTTGATCTTTTGGTTATCCGAGAAAATTAATTTTTCAAGATCACCGCCTTGGGGAACAAGTTCGTTGAGTTTATCGACGTAGGTTTGGTGATGTTTGTCGTGATGCAGATGCATTGTCTGGGCATCAATATACGGCTCAAGAGCGTCGTAGGAAAATGGCAAAGGGTCGAGTAAAAACATTGATACTTATCAATATAAACTTTACTAAAGCAAATGTCAAGAGCAAAACCAGCGGGGTTAAAATAAATGGATTTATTGAAGGTAAAATTCTTAAAACAATGGTGTGTAATAAGTAAATTTGAAAGGAGTATTTACCAAGAGAATCTAGAATATAGAATCTAGAATTTAGGGAAAGACCCAATAAGATTATCCCTGTTGCATATAAAATTACGGGCAATCTGGTAAAGCGGGTGGCAACGAGCATATCAATACCGGAGGATTTTAAAATTAGAGCATTTGCAAAAGTCAGAACGAAACCCACGATGACAATCAGAAGCAAGTATTTTGAAGCAAGAATCATGGGTTTAAACGCCAAATAAATACCGAGAATAAAATAAAGAATCCAGGTTTGGAGGGCAACATATTGCATCTGGTCGGGCCAGATTTGATTATGGTTACCCAAAACTTCGGTTCCTGTGGAGATACGCCAGTACCAATAGACTTGCCAGAGCAGGGCCAAAAGTAAAGCCGTTTTAGGAAACCTTTTAACAAGGAAAAATAACAGCGGGAAAATAAGGTAGAGTTGCAAAATATTGGGCACAAAGTAGAGATGATAATCCGCCCCGCCACGCATGATCATGGTCCAGGTGTGGTAATTGAAAAAGTCAAAAGTGCCTCTTTCAAAATAATTTTTGTAAATTAAAATTAAAACGGAAGCGGCTAAAAACCACGGCAAAATTTTCCAAACTCTCTTGACGTAAAAACGGATAAGATTATTATTTTTTGAAAAGCTCAATGTCAATCCATACCCTGACAAAGCCATAAACAACGGGACAGCAAATCTTGAGAGCTGGTCAACAAATAAATTGACCGGAGTTGAAGAAATGGTTTTGGAGAAAGAATGGATTGCCACCACCGCAATTATTGCCAAACCCTTTAGAAGATCGGAATTGACTTTATTTCCCATACAAACCAACGATTTCTTGGGCTACCAATAAAAAAGGAATGGCGAGGAGGGCGCCTAAAACTCCCATCAAATTGCCCCCGATCATAACGCCGATGATAACGATTATGGGATTTAACCCGGTCGCCTCTTGCATGACTTTGGGGACGATAAACTGGTTTTCCAATTGCTGAATAATTATATAAAGGACGACTACGAAAATGGCGAGAGTCGGGGAGATGGCAGCGGCGACAATTAAAGCGGGAATGGCGGAAATGATCGGGCCAAGAGTGGGAATTATTTCCAAAGCTCCGGCGATTATGGCCAACGGCACCGCTTGGGGAACCCCGATCACGGTCAGCCCGAGCCAGGTAAAGACGCCGATTATCAGGCTTAGTAATAATTGACCGCGAACCCAGGCTCCGAGTTTATTATCGATCTGATGTTCATTGCCGATGACTTTTGACAGAAATTTAGTGACCCCTTCCCGGTTTAAGAGGAAATAAAAACTGATGACTAAGGTTGAGATTGAAGAAAACACTCCGCCGAAAACCTTGCTGGTGATAAAAAAGGCGTTGCGGCCGAGCGAATTCATCTCCGATTGGATAATTCCGGCCAGATCGATTTGTCCCGCCCGTTCCAAATACCGGGGAAAGAGTTTGATAAAGGACTGGGTTTGGGTCAGGACAAAGGGGATCAGGGGAATAATAACCAAGGCGATAACAGCCACGGCGGTTAAAAAAACCAAGATGACAGACAGGGTGCGGTTGAGTTTTTTAGCCACAAGAAATTCAACGGCCGGAGTTAATGCCGTGGAGATGATATGGGCAACAAACAGGGAGATCAAAATTCCGCGGATTTCCCACAATAACCACCCGACGACCGCCACCCCCAAGGCGATCAAAAAATGATTTTCAAGGATGTTTTTTTGGAAATATGATGACATGTAACTATATTATACTATAAAAAATTTTGTGCAGCTACGGATAGAACACATTCGAACTTTTTACGATTGGTCTGCTATCATGGGTATGTAATGAATTGCTATCAAAAAACTGCCCGTTTGGCCCTTGAAGAATTTAAGGTCGATTCGTCGGCTGGTTTGACAAAAGAACAGGCGGCAGAAAATTTAAAAAAATTCGGTTTAAACATACTGGCTTCAAAAAAGAAAGAAATTATTGTTGACATATTTATCCGGCAATTTAAGAGCCCCTTAATTTACATTTTATTGTTAGCCGCATTTCTAGTTTTTACTTTAGGACAAAA
>CAYHSW010000093.1:0-2354 GCA_964359405.1 uncultured Gammaproteobacteria bacterium
TTGAGTAATTTTTTTCTTCCACTGGCCCAAAACCTGGGCATCAATATTGTCTCTTCGTTTATTAGAACCGGATTTGTTAGAGCGCAAATGCCGCGCCCCCATTTTCCGCCGCGAAATCTTTCCGTTCTTGGAAACTTTAAACCGGTCCTTGATTGATTTTTTTATTTTTAATTTATACATAATGTCCCCCGCCGTGGCGGGGCTACTTAACCGGACTTAGGGTTGCAACTAAAAATTTACCTTCAAAATGAGCAATTTTGTCAACCTTGCCTTTATCCCCGACCATTTCCACAATTTTATTAATAACTCTGTGTCCGAATTCGGGATGAGTTATCTGCCGGCCCACAAATTTTACCACAACTTTGACTAAATACCCATCCGCCAAAAAAGCCAGAACCTGTCTTGCCCTGGTTTCAATGTCCCCCATGGCCACAAACGGGCTGCCCAATCGCACTTCTTTAACTCCCGTTGCTCTTTGTCCTTTCTTGGCTTCCTTCAATTTTTTTTCTTCCTGATATAAAAACTTTTTGTAATCAGCAACTTTGGCCACCGGAGGAACCGCCGTTTCACCTATTAAAATTAGATCCAGCCCTTGACCGACAGCATAATCAACCGCTTCTGCTTTTGGTAAAACCCCGATCTGTTTGCCGTCCTCGCCAATAACCCTCAACTCTGTGGCCTGTATTTGATTATTAATTTTATAAAATTTAGTCAATTTATTTTTCCGAATGTCATCCTGAACTTGTTTCAGGATCTCGTCCATTCTATCAAGTTAATACTTTGTCGTCAATCTCTTTTCTGATGTAACCAATAAATGTTTCAATTGGAAATGGTCCGTCGGCTTTTCCACTTCTTGCGCGTTCGGTTACTGTATTAGATTCAACTTCTTTATCTCCAACAATGAGCATGTATGATACTTTTTGCATTTGTGCATCTCTAATTTTGGCACCCAATTTTTCATTTCTATCGTCTAATTCAGCGCGTATATTCGCTATTTCTAGCTTTTTAATAATTGATTTTGCATATTCAGCATGCTGTTCTGTAACGGGTAAGACTATAACTTGAACGGGATTTAACCAAGTTGGAAAATTGCCGGACAGGTGTTCAATTAAAACTCCAATAAACCGTTCGAGTGAGCCATAAATAACCCGGTGAATAACCACGGGAGTTTTTTGCGTGCCGTCAGCGGCAGAATATTTTAACTCAAATCTCTCGGGAATTTGAAAGTCAAGTTGTATTGTCCCTGTCTGCCATTCTCGGCCAAGAGCGTCTTTCATCATAATGTCAATTTTCGGGCCGTAAAAAGCTCCCTCTTTTGATTCAATGAAAAAATCAACCTTATTTTCTTTCATTATTTCTTCGACCTCTTTTTCTGCCCGATCCCAAACTTTCGGATCGCCCATAAAATCATCCGGTCGGGTTCCCAAGCGCATGCGAAAGCTCATATTAAAAATCCCGTAAAATTTTTTGCAAATATCAATAACTTCTTTAAATTCAGATTTAATTTGATCCTCGGTAACAAAAATATGTGCGTCATCTTGTCTAAATTCACGGACTCTTAGTAATCCGTTTAAAGTTCCTGAAAGTTCAAAGCGATGCAGGCAATCCGTGTCTCCAAGTCTCATTGGTAGATCCCGGTATGATCGTGTTTTACTCCCAAAAACAACCATGGCGTTTGGACAATTCATTGGTTTCAGACAATAGGTCTCCCCTTCTTCGGTTTTAGCAATAAACATGTTTTCCTTATAATGATCCCAATGGCCGGAAGTTTCATACAATTCTTTTTTGTTCATTAAAGGCGAAACAATTTCCTGATAACCCCGTTCTTTATGTTCATCGCGCCAGAATTTCACAAGCTCGTTATAAAAAATTACCCCTTTTGGTAGCCAATATGGCATCCCCGGCGCAGTTTTATGAAACATAAACAATTCCATTTGTTGACCAATTTTTTTATGGTCTCGTTTTTCGGCTTCTTCAAGGTTTTTTAAATAATCATCTAATTCCTTTTGGGTAAAAAACGTGGTGCCATAGATGCGGGTCAACATTTTGTTTTTTTCATCCCCGTGCCAGTAAGCCCCGGCAAGTTTTAATAATTTAAAGAATCTAATTTTTTTAGCATCGTCAACGTGCGGTCCGGCGCACAAATCAACAAAGTTACCGGATTTATAATAGGTTGGCTTTTCGGTTAGAGCGTCTAAAAGTTCTTGTTTATAGTCATTCTGGGCGACTCCAGAATCTACTAATTCAAACTTATCCCAACTCTTAACTAACTCCTGCATTTTGGCCTCGATTTTAGGCAAATCAGCGTCGGAAATTTTTAAGTCGTCAAAGTCGTAATAAAACCCGTTTTCAAT
>CAYHSW010000094.1:0-2316 GCA_964359405.1 uncultured Gammaproteobacteria bacterium
TATTTGTCCAGTCGGAGTACGCAAAAATTTTAAAATAACGAAAGACCGTTTGGAATGGTGTAATTAATCCGGCAAAAGAACTCGCCCGGGCGTTGCCAAATCCCCCCTGATTAAAGAAAAACATTAAGGGGTTGTTAAAATTAATTTGTAAAAAAGACATATATATTGCAAGACCTACTCCCCCGAAAAATCCGGTAAAAACACCGGTTAATCTTGTTAAAGCGGCAAAAATTCCAAAAAATTTGGATTTCATAAATGTTAAAAGGATTAAAAAGATAAACAAACTTTCACTGTAAACACTACCAAGGAAAAAGGCCGTCGGAAAAGTATAAAAAAATAAAACCGCCCACTTGTCAAAATATTTAAATATTAACAATCCTGATAATAAAGCAAAAAAATTAGAAATTAGTAAAGCAGATATTAAACCTCCACCTAATAATCTTATAAACATTGGGTATAAAGGGAAAAAGACTTGTTCATTGCCAACGAGGCCGCCATAGCCGTAAGTGGCAACTGAAAGATAATGGACACCATCAAAATTCGCCCAGTGCCAAATAGATTGCGGCAAACCGGTCGAAGTTAGCATCTCCGGAATATAAGGAAAACTTGCTTTAAAAGGCAGAATTTTAAAACTTAACAGACCGATTAGAAATAAACTTATACGCCAAATTAGAAAAACGACTAGTGGAAACTTATATTTAGCCCAGAATTTTTTGATAGATTTCATATGTTTCTTTAGCGCACTTGTCCCAACTAAATTTCTTTGCCTGGGCAACTTCCTGACCGGTCTTTTTGACAGTAGTTATTCTATTGGCAAGATCATCAACATCTGTAACTTCAGCGTAAGTGACGGCATCGCCGCCAATTTCCTCAAGCGATGAGTTGCGGCCGCAGATGACCGGAGTATCGCAAGCCAGAGCTTCCAAAACCGGTAACCCGAAGCCTTCATAAACCGACGGTTGAACATAAACTTTGGCTTGGTTATACAACTTTACCAGTTCTTCTGTCTCGACAAATCCCCTGATACTTATTGTATTGTCATCCTGAACTTGTTTCAGGATCTCTTTTAAAGGCTCGTTTTCTATGTGGTCACGGGGATTAACAGTAAACTCTTTCCCCACCAAAACCAACGGCATCTTAATTTTTTGACACGCTTTTACCAACGAAATCACATTTTTATTCCAATTGGCACCACCGACATATAATACAAAGTTCTCTTTTTTTAAATTTAAGGGTTTAAAAACAGAATCAGCCGCCAGGTAAGTGACAAAAACATTGTTTGTAATCTCATTAATATCTTTTTTAGAACAATATGAATCCGTTATTACCGCGTCGACATGTTTTAATAAAAATTTTTGCCATGGCAAAACCACTTTTGCTCTGATCCCCAACGGAAAGTGCTCGGGAAATTTTAATGGAGTTAAATCATGCAGGGTTACAACAGTTTTATAATTTCTTATTGGCGGCAAGGTTGGCCAAAATAAATCAAAATAAGGGAAATGGACAATATCAAAATCGCGAATGGGTGCGAATGTAAAATCAATCCAACGAATATCTATGAATGATTTTAAGGCTTCGAACAACCGTTGGCCGTAAAAACCAATACCACGGGCTCCATGTCCCCCAACCGGCGGTCTAACTAATGCAACCTTCATAATTAAACAACTATGATCATAGCAATAAAACACAGAAAAGACGCTATTAACTTCCTTCCTAAATTGTCCCGTTCTTTCAAAAAAATAATCCCCATTATTGCCACCAGTAAAACTTGTGATTGTAAAATTATATATGATTTAGAAATTTCTCCCAAAGCAAAAGATGAAAAAATAGCTAAATATGATAAAAATAAGATAAAGGCATCGGGGACAGCAATTTTCCAATAAAGAGTATCCCTGTATGTCGCTAAAGCATTTTTCAATCTTCCAATATTTAAAAGCAAAACAACTGCCGATGCACAAAGATATGCTAAAGCTAAAATTGTCTCCGGGTTGGAACTTATTATCAGTTTTTTGTCGATAACATAGATAAAAGGATCAAATAAACTCCCAATAATTATTAAGACATCAAATTTATTAAATTTTCCCTCAATAACTTTTTTCCCGCCATTCAATATGGTAAACGAAACAACTATCAAAGCAAAGGCGAAGAATTTATTTAGAGTTAAGATTTCACCAAGAAATAAGCTTCCAATAAAAATTGATATCAAAACCGAAACAGTTCCTAAAATATTTGCTCTCGATAACTCCACTTTATCCAAACCAAAGTAATAAAAAACGGCTCCAGCTGATAAGAGAGCTTCTAAAGCCAAAAGTAAAA
>CAYHSW010000095.1:0-2247 GCA_964359405.1 uncultured Gammaproteobacteria bacterium
CGGGAACCGGTTCAATAATTTTTTCCGGTTCTTTATTTATTTTTTCATTTTCCGATCGGTTGACCACTCCCGGCGTTCCCCTCTCATCAGCCCCGCCGTCAAAGAAATCTCCCGTTGAAGCGGCATCTATGCAGGTATACCAGGATAACTCGTTAGCCCCGTCTCCCGGAACTGATGTCCGTTCCATAGAATAATATTTACCACTACCATACAAACCTTCTTTTGGTACTGTCCCATTCCACGCCTGGTCTATCAAATTACCATCACCGTCAACGAGCTTTATTATCAAAGCCGTATTAGAAAGGGTCAAGCCACTGTCGACCAGATCAGCTACTAAGGTATCTTTCAAGTGTGAGCTGGAACTATTTGGAGCATAGTTAGTAATCAGAAAATAACCATGCGGTGCAATTGATTTACCAGTAAAACTTATGCTCATATCCACATCACCAGACTTAAGAAGTTTAAGATCGGCCAGTGGTATCGTCCGATCAGTCATATTCCGAAGTTCAAGATATTCGTCAACCTCATTAACGCTTGTCCCCATCCACATTAATTCATTAATAACTATATCCCCGGGATTTATTGATGAACCTGCGGTTGTGGTTGCACTGACAGTAGCAATGCCGCCCCAATTCGGGGCTTCGTCGGCAACTTTAATATCAAAATAATAAAGAGTTCCCGGATTGAGACCAGTAACTTTCAATTCTTCAGGTTCACCCGCGGACTTTGGGGTGGGTACGTTTTCTACCTTGGTTACACCATTGATAGTAACTTCATATTTTGAAGCCCGACCCACGTCGCCATCGTTTCCGGTAGCGATCCAATTTAAAGTGACAAAATTTATTTCCGGGGTCGCCGTTAAACCGGATACGATTCCGGGGTCAGTTCCATCCGTTATCACCGTCGTGGTGGTCACCACACTTTTATTTCCCGCCAAATCTTCTGAATAATAATTGACTGTGTGCGTTCCGGATAACAAATCGTCGAAGCTTGAACAAAGGTCGTAATCGGGACTGCTATCAACTTTATAATGGCACTGATTTCCATCATTCACCGAAAAATCAAAAGTTGCGTGGGTCGGGGCGGTGGCCAGAGCAGTTGTGACATTATCAATATAAACCCAAGATTGGTCGCTTCTATCTGTAGTGTTACCGGCATAAATTGCCAGATTTATTTTTTGAGTCACATAATCGCTAAGATCGTAATAAAAAGTTTGCCAGCCGGTGTTTCTTGCCGCCCCATCATTCTCATTGGTGGGATTAACCACTGATGAAGACAGAGAAAAGACCTCCGCGCCGTTTAGACGGACAAAAAAACCGGGATTGTCCGGTCCAAGATAATCACGAGAAAAAAAATCATAATTAAAAGACAGAGTTTTTGCCCCGGCATCGAATGATTGCATCAGCCGGTTTTCCCAAACCATGTTTCCGGCTGATCCGCTGGTATCTCCGATTCTTTTCACTGCCTTACCATCATAAGTTTCCGGAACAACCGTCCCGGCTGTCTGCCAATTGTTAGTCATTTTCTCCTCGATAGTTTTTGTGTAGGAACCTGTGACGGAAAGTTTCGGCGGGGAAACATAAGTATATGTTCTGTTTCCGGAAACTTCCTCGTCCTTAAATCCCCAACTGCCGTCACTGTCCATCTGCCAACCCTGTAATTTAAAATTATAACTGCAGGTTTTACTTACAAACGCGGGATTGCTTGCCGGCAGGCTGACTGTAAACTCCCAATCATCTTCCCCGCCGGTTATTATCTGTTCCCCGGTTGCCGCTACCCCGTCACGTTTGGTTTCAACTTGCAAAGCATTACACAAATCAACATCTCCGCCGATTTTTTGCATGGTCACCAAATAATTAAAGTCCAAAAGGCCGTCTTTTTTTATTTTTATTTTCGCCGAATTTTCTGATAAAGAAAAATCCAAAGAACTGGCCGAGAAAAGATTATTAAGACTGGTCTCCGGATCGTTAAAGTTGGCCAGAACCGGTTGAACCGGAAATAAAATTAAGAAGGCAAATAAAAATATTATTTTTCGCATTTAATTTTTTTTAATAATTTTAATATTTCGTTTTTGATTGTTAAAATTTCCGAATAAATTATTATTATTGCGGGAATGATGACTAAAAGCAGCAGGCCCTGCTGGGTTTTGGCAAAACTGACCGGGTAACCCAAATACGGCACTGAAAAGATTGTTTTGCCGATAATTTGACCGGTGGCAACCCGGGCGCTGTCCGTAGAATTATTGGC
>CAYHSW010000096.1:0-2215 GCA_964359405.1 uncultured Gammaproteobacteria bacterium
ATACGGATTAGTTTTCATATTGGGGATTTTTGCTACCACTTCATAAACTTTATCTTTAAAACTCATCTTAAAAATAATTTTTGATAACCTCGAACATTTTTTCGTGGCCTTGGTCGTTTGGGTGTAGCCCATCCATAAAATCTTCGGGGGTTAATTTATTTTGAAGGGGAATAAATTTACAATTATTTTCAAGTGCAAATGTTGTAATAATTTCATTATATTCTGTAGTTCTTTCAATTTTAAATGGTTCTTCTCCTTGCCAATCACCCAAAACTAGACCGACAAAAGTAATATCTTTGGTGAATTTATTTCCCAAACTGATTAACTTTTCTATATTGTCTTTAAATTGTTTCGCGTCATAATCCTTTGTATCATTGATGCCAACGGCAAAGATAATATCAGTGGGGCGTCTGACAAGACATTCATTGTCAAATCGGGTTAAAACATTGTCGGTTGTCTCGCCGTTAATTCCCAAATTGAAAACGCTGACAAAATTATCGGGATATTTTTCTTCCAGATATTGCCGCAACATCTCGACCCAGCCGGTCTTAACATACCCCGCCTGCGTCACACTGTCCCTAAAAATACAATACGTTTTATCCATTAACTTATTTTTTAGTTACTGTCATTATGTATTCTCCTAAGTTTGGATTCCCCTCTTTATACAATTTAACTTTAGTTGGTTTATCCCCAAAACCTTTAGCCTCCAACTTTTTTTGTAAATACTTTGTTTGGGGGGCGATCATAGCAATCACTCCGTGAGGGTCAATCGGTTTCGTTTCATCATCGGTCTCTTCCCTTTTAAACTGTGTAATTTTTTCTGCCATAAATTTATTTAATAAAGCTGCGGGACGTGGATTCGGACCACGATTGATGGATTCAGAGTCCACTCGCCGACCGTTAGCGGATCCCGCATTAAAATTCTCTAAAACATATTAACTTTTTAAAATGCATTGCTTCGGCTCTTTTTCTTAATCTGACGCTGTTAATTCTCCTCTCCGGATGATAGCCGAAAATTTTCAACCCACGCTCAACGTCATCTAGTAGTTTAACATTTTCGTTCGAAAATTGGAAATTGTAAGTGCAGGTTGGCAGATGGACAGAATAGGAACCCTCGGCTTCAAAAAGACCTCTTAAACAGGCAAGTAGATATTTTTTAGATTTCCAGGCCCATTCGGGGATGCCAACTGTTGAATATCTTCTTTTTCCGGTTGGAACAAAAAGACGTTTACTTATTTGTTTTTGATAGATTCGTCCTCTTATACATCCACCCTTAATCATTCTGCAGAATTTTTTATCAAAAAGATTAATGATTATTTTTTCAGTGTAGTCGACCATTTTTGGATATTTACCGCTAAAGGCGATAGTTAGACACTCGGTTCTTGGGAAAACGGAAATGTTTCCATCCCCCATAGTTAGCCCAATAAGAAAAGCCAAATCTTCAGACTTTTTAAACGGGGGATAAGTGTTCCTGATTTTTCCAAGTTTTATCATTTGATCCCGCCACTTTTTGAAATTATCGAGGTGTTTTCGTTTCATAGTTTGTGATATTTTCATAACTCTTGGGTCATTTTCTTTATTTTTACCTGTTGTCCATGATGGCGGCCGTTTTTTTAACGATTCTCTCCATTTTAAATATCTAGGATCAGTTTTGGGTAACATGTTTGGGACGATGGAGAAGAATTTACGAACCATTTTCATAAAATAATTATACCATATAGACGATACAGGATATATGGTAAACTGTTACTGTTTATATGGCCTATTTTGTTTACATTCTTTGCACTTCGAAAAACACGTTGTATGTTGGACAGACAAATAATTTAGAGAAAAGACTTTTGGAACATAAAACAAAAAGTTCAAGGGGAGCAAAATATATGAAATATTTTTCTGATTTTAAACTCGTTTATTTTGAAAAATTTAAAACCAGAAGTGAAGCCATGAAACGGGAATACGCGATTAAACAATTGACTAAAAAACAAAAAGAGGAATTGTGTGTTAGAATCGTTCCTACTTGTGTTTGAAGTTGTTTTTGACTGCGAGACGAAGAAGTTTTTTGACGATACCGGAACCAATGACCCGGCCGACCTCGGAGTGTCGATAGTTTCTGTTTATGTCCGCGAAGTTGACGGGAACTTTAATGAAATAAGCGGGGAGATAATGAGTTTTTGGGAAGGGGAGTTTGAAAAAATGTGGAAGTATTTTTTTCAGGCGG
>CAYHSW010000097.1:0-2180 GCA_964359405.1 uncultured Gammaproteobacteria bacterium
TTCTCCTCTTATTATCGTTATATTTATGGCAAAAACAAAAAGAATTTCTATCAGGACTCATTTGTGGATTGTCAGTGACTGTCCGATTAATTAGCGTCTGTTTTGGACTGGCGGTTTTATCCACCAAAAAATCCCTAAGGTTTTTTCTTGGACTGGTTTTAGGGTCATCATTTCTTTTTATTTTTAATTATTTTAAATTTAGCCCTGAAAATTTATTCATTCAATTTGTAGCAAATCCTAGAGTTGGCGGTGTTGGCGGAACCGGCATCGGGTTTATCCAAATATTTCAAGATGTTTTTAGAACCATTGACTGGCATCAATATCGCATTCTTTTTTCCGGCTTATTTTATTTATTCATTTCTATTTTTGCTTTAATTCGTTTACGAACAATTAGTAAATTATACTTCTACTGGCTTCTATTTTCCTTGATTTTTATTTTTAGTCTCTCCCCTATCCCATTACTGGAGGAATATCCCCGCTTTCTTGTCCCTGTCGTCCCGGCTATAATCATTGGGATGTTTTATCTGATAAAAACCAACCCGCCACCGTCTGAAAGCGACGGTAAAGATCTCTCTGACCGCGATTATGACAATATGGATTCTGTCCGCTGGCAGTATTTAGCCCATCGCCTTTTATGTCATCCTGAACTTGTTTCAGGATCTGGTCGTTCTTTTCTTGACGTAGGAGTCGGTGCCGGTTATTTTTCTAATGAAGCTAAGATTCGTGGTTTTGATGTCACGGGAATTGATATCTCAAAAACGGCGACAGATTATGCCCATAAAAAATTTAAAATAAAAACTGTTTGTACCGATTTGCTAAATTTTAAAACGAAAGAAAAGTTTGATGTTATTTTACTAAATCATGTTTTAGAGCATATTACTGATTTAAAGCCGTTTTTATCCGCAATAAAAACTTTACTGGCAACAGATGGAGTTGTGTTAATTGCTTGTCCTAACTATCAAAGTCTGATGAGATTAATATTCGGCAAACGGTGGTATGGATTGCAACCCACTCAACATGTCTGGCAATTTACCCCCGGCACACTGTCTTTATATCTTAAATCGCAGAATTTTAAGATCATAAAAATCATTCCGTCATCTTTGGATTACAATCCTCCCGGTAAAATTAAAAATCTGATCTTCAGAATCATGACTTATATTGCCGAAAAATTAAATCTTGGCGATCAGCTGATCATATTGTGCGGCAATTAAATTCCGGTCGAAATATTTCTCGGCTCTGGCTCTGGCAATTTTTCCCATTTTTAATCTTAAATTCTTATTAGCAACTAATAATTTTAGGTCTTTTATAATATCTTTAGAAATTATTCCTGCGTCGCCTACAACTTCCGGAATCGATCCGCAGTCGGTCGTAATAATTGGTAACCCGGAGGCCATGGCTTCGACCAGTACCATGCCAAATTGCTCCTGCCAGGTTTTGCTGCCAATGACCGGATGTACAAATATATCCGCCTCGCGATACACCTCCGGCATTTTTTCATATGGAATTCCTCCTCCAATAATTTTTACCTCAACCCCTTGTATCTTTTTAGCTAATTCTAAAATTCCTTTTTCTTTCACTAATCTTCCCACCATGAGAACTTTCGTCATTCCGGCGTGAGTCCGGAATCCTCTAGATGGTCTAAAACGTTCTAAGTCTACTCCCATCGGGATAACAGTTATTTTTTGGGGATCGCACCCCTCTGCGATTAACGCCTCACGGGCTTTTTGGGTCACCGCAATAAAATAATCAACTTCTTTTATGGCCCGTTGTTTAAACTCTTTTCTCCCGCGGATACTCTCATTATTAAAGGGAATATTTTCCCAAACCGTGGAAATTACTTTTTTAACGTAACCTTTCTTTTTGGCATTCAAACATTGTTGCGTATATGCGTAGTATGTCTCGGCACAAACTGCGGTATCAAACCCTTTCAACTTTTTCTCAAGTCCAAATAAATAATGTGAATCCACGAACAACCTATTAAATACAGCTCTTGAGTATCGGTTTAAATAATCGTACGGCGACCACAATCGTTCCACCGTCATTCCGGCTCGCCTCGCGTCGAAGCGGGCCGCAGTCCGGAATCCGTTATTTTTACTTACAAACACCGCTACCTCATGTTTCCCTGCCAATGGTTCCCAATTCTGTAATTCATACGGGTTCCCAAACGCCCCCCTCACAAT
>CAYHSW010000098.1:0-2092 GCA_964359405.1 uncultured Gammaproteobacteria bacterium
GGCGGGGAAATAACCAAACAATTATACGGTCCGGATGATATTACCATGTTGAAACAACAAATTTTATTGGGCTTTGGCGCCGTTAAACTTTTAAACTTTTTAAACGTTAAACCGGCGGTGTGGCACCTCAACGAAGGCCATACGGCGTTAACGGCATTGGCCCTACCCCCCGACGCAAAAATCGTGGCTACCAAACATACAATCTTGCCGGGGGCGGGACTCCACCTTGAATGGGACGTTGTCAAAAAATATCTGACAGTTGATGATGATTTTATCTCTAAAGCGTCATATAAAAATAATCCCAAATATTTTTCGACCACCGCCTATCTTTTACGAATGGCGGCGCGGGCCAACGCGGTCTCTACCACTCATGCCGAATTTGAAAGAGGGGTTCATCCCGATTCTAAATTATTTCCCATAACCGATGGTGTCAGTGTCGATCGGTGGCTCTCGCCAAATTCAAAAGCTGGAAATAAAAAAATATTATTTGATCATCTTAAAAATAAATACGGATTTTCTTTAAATCCTGATATTTTAACAATTATTTGGGCCCGCCGGCTGGCAACTTATAAACGTCCGCATTTATTGTTTGAAGATTTAATCCGGCTGGGCCAGATTATCAACAATGAAAAATACCCGGTTCAAATTATTATGGCGGGGAAAGCTTCGCAGTCTGACATGGAAGGTCAGGGGGTGGCGGGAAAAATCATGGACGCCTGTGAACGGCCGGAATTCAAAAATAAGGTGGTTTTTGTTCCTGATTATGATATTCCTCTGGCAAAATTACTGACGGCCGGCGCCGATGTTTGGCTGAACACTCCCCTCCCCGGGCAGGAAGCCTGCGGAACTTCGGGAATGAAATCGGGGCTTAATGGCGCGCTGATGTTATCCACCGCCGATGGCTGGATGGCGGAACTTGACTGGTCAAACATCGGTTGGGTTTTGTTCGAACACGGCATTGTGGAAAATCTTTATAATTTAATTGAAACTTTGGTCACCCCCCTTTATTATGACAATAAAACCGCATGGCAATCCCGAATGCAAAAAACCCGGGAGATAGTTTTAAATAATTACACCGCTAAAAGAATGGTCAAAGACTATTTGGAGAGACTTTACTTTCCATCCCCAATTATCCCTTTTAGTCCCCGGCCGGTTGAGACGCGCAGAATTATCTAAACCCAATAAATCCCACACGGGAATTATTTTTATCGCCGCAGGCGAGATCAAAACTTTTTTTAAAAAGTTTTGATCCTTTTTGCCGTAATGGCCTTTCAAGGTTTCTGTATCATGAGTTGAGGTGTAATAAACGATGTCTTTGTTATTATTTTCCCCGAACTGAATGACAGCGTTGCCCAAAAAACCAAGCCGCCGGCGAAGACGCTCCACGTCAGAAGTAATATGTCCCAGGTCTTCGGCAATAAAAGGCAACTTCCCCAATTCTTTTTTCGCCTGCAAAAACAATTTTTCCCCGGGTACTTTTACCCATTTTTTGTCGGGGAAAACCCAGACGGCTTCATAGCCGCGGAAATGGTCAAGTCTTACCAAATCATACATTTTTACCGCCCACTTAAAACGGTCAATAAATAATTTGAAGTGGTCTTTTTCTAAATTCTCCCAGTTATATTGGGGATGGCCCCATTTCTGGCCGCGTTTGGCATAGGCATCGGGCGGCGTCCCGGATTTATGCTTAAAATCAAAATATTGGGGGAATTTTTTAACCTCAACTGAATCACGGGCAGCAAAAAACGGCAAGTCGCCGATAATTTTTATGTTATTTTTATTTGCGTAGTCTTTTAATGTTAACCATTCTTTTTCAATTCCGTAACCGAGATCGATACCTGTGAGGTTTTTACTATTATACGGCGATCCTAAATAATCGCGGGGATTTAACGGCAAAACTTGCCAGAAGTTATAATTATTTTTAACTAACCAGTCAACAAATTTTCTGCCATACGGTGCAAACTTCCCATTCGGCAGACACGAAACCGGCATTAAAACCCCAATCCCATTCATGTCAAGATTATACTCTTTTTCCACTTGCCCCATTGGTATTCATTAATCCCCAATTCCGGAATCTTAATTGTTTCTTTAA
>CAYHSW010000099.1:0-2074 GCA_964359405.1 uncultured Gammaproteobacteria bacterium
TTGAGAGATTCAGTTTTTGGCCGATGGGGGAGTTAGTAGAAACTAAAAACGTATCCCCAATTTTTCGTCCGCCGAAACCTTCAGGAACGAGAATAAATTTGTCAAATGTTTGCCAAAGATTTCCCTCTTTCGACAACTCCTTTGGAATTTGAGAAATTAATTTTTCCACCTCCACAATTTTGGTGTGCAAAACTACAATCAAGTTTTCGTAATAAGCCCGCGAAGTATCCGATCTGGATTCTGTCGACGTCGGTGCTTCTCGACACGACTTTTGTGCGTTCTTCAACTTCTCTTCCAAATCTTTTCTCTCTTGTTCCAACAAGTTTCTAATCAAGCCTAAATTATTCATAAAACCGATTTTATCACAAAATCTTCTTCATAAAATCTTAATAATTCAAGGAGTAATATTGGGATATGTCGACGAAAACAATTGTTATCAGTTTTCTGGTGTTTATTTTAGTGATTGTGGGGATTTCGGTCGCGCTGACGGCGGGACAGAAGACCCCGCCCCAAACGGCCGTTGCCGCCCCGGAGAATATTTTTGATTTCGGAGAGATTAAAGTAACTGACGTTAAAGAAAAAGATTTTAGCCTTAAAAATTCCGGGACAAAACCCCTGCAGATTTTAAATATTAATTCCAGTTGTAATTGCACCGCCGGAAAAATTATTTATAACGGTACAGAGACCAAAGAATACGGCATGCACGCCCAAAGCGGCTATTTGATGGATATTGCTCCGAATACCGAGGCGAAAGTGCGGGTAATCTACCGGCCATCCCTCATGCCGGTTTATGGGGCTGTTGAGCGGGAAGTTTATGTGACCACCAACGACCCGCAAAATAACAAGTTAGTTTTTGTCATCAAAGCCAATGTCAAGTGATTTTTTGTTCGGCATTTCTTTGACTGCCTCGTTTCTTGCCGGCGTCATGGCTCTGTTTGCCCCGTGCTGCATTACTTTTCTTTTCCCCTCCTATTTGGGAACTATTTTTAAAGGCGGGAAACGGGTCATGTTTTATACTCTGATTTTTGCCCTCGGGCTCGCCTTTATTTTGGTCCCCATTGCCCTGGGACTTCGTTTTGCCATTTTCTTTTTGGATACATACCATCTGATTATTTATTACATCGGGGCGGCGGTGATGATTTTGATGGGGGTAATGACTCTTAAGCCGGTTTTTCATCTGCCGCAAATATTTCATGTCAATCCCGATGTTAATCAAAAAATAAACGTCGGATCGGTCTTTGGTTTGGGGCTTATGTCCGGCTTAACTTCTGCCTGCTGCGCCCCGGTTCTTTTTGCGGCTATCACTTTAACCTCTTTAGCCCCGTCGCTTTTCCAGGCAGTGATTGTCTCCCTGGCTTATGTCATGGGCATTGTCATGCCGCTTTTTATTATGTCCATGTTTTATGAGAAAATGGCCTCTAAAGTCGGGGGGAAAAACCGGCAGAAAATTTATACGGTTTTAAAATACCTGGGATCAGCTATTTTCTTTATTACCGGTATCGCGATTGCTGTCGCAAACTATATGGGAAAAATCCAGATGAATCAAATGGAGCCTTACAGCCAAGCAATCAGGATGACAGTTTTTAACATTGCCAAATATTTTCAAAACCCGGTTTTGGACATTGGCGTCTTTTTAACAGTTTTAATTATTTTTTATCTATGTCTAAAAAAATCTTCCCGATAATATTACTTGTAAGTTTGGTCATAAATGCCGGTTTGGCAATAAAAATATACCGGCTTATTACCCCGGTTTCTCAACCTGTCCCGGCAGTCAAACAACCGGTTGCCGCGGCGCAAAGTTTTGAAGAAGTCAACCCCTCTTATGGCTATGAAATAAATGCCAGTTATGGCGATCTTGGACCAAAAATGATTGCCAATGGGGTAATTGATTACAATAAGTTTAAGGAGACTTATCAAAAATCAGGCCAGCCGCTGCCGGCGGATTTAGACGAAATCTTAACTAAAGGTTCAAATAAAAAAATAAGAATTACCTCGGAAAATTCGTATTTTCTATTAAATTTTTTCTGGGCGGTCGGACTTAATAATAAATCAAAAATTTTAACAAGCGGGGACA
>CAYHSW010000100.1:0-2031 GCA_964359405.1 uncultured Gammaproteobacteria bacterium
TAGGCATCGGAACAACTGCCCCGATTTCCAAACTGCATGTGGAGGGACAGTGTGTCACCGGGGACACGTTGTTAAAACGCCGCCGTAAACGGAAAAGTAAATATGGGGATTGGGAAGAAGATTATTGGGAAGATATTCGAATCAATGAAATCGAGTCCGGTGATGAAATATTAACTCTTGACGAATCAACCGGCGGGTTCACGGTTTCCAAAGTCAGAGAGCTCATGGATATGGGAATAAAAACAACATTTAAATTAGTGACCGAAGACGGGAAAGAAATCAGAACCACGGCTAATCATCCGTATTTGACAAGAATTCCGGTCGAAAATAGTGAATTCTTTGGTTTAGATTGCGCCTTTGTAGATGAAGTTGGGGTTTCTTTTAGCCCGGATCAGCCCTATTTTGGAATCGGGGCTCTTGTAATCAATGATACTATCAAAATTAACAAGGAACTGCACGATGTCCTAACCCCCGGCCGTTTTGAGTTTAAATTTAATCTTATTAAAAATAAAAATGTCCGTTTCTTTAAAAAGATTTTAGAGATTTTAGAAAAATATGATTGGAATTTTTGGTATATCTTAGAGGACAAACCTTTTGTCTACGAGGATTTGCCTTACAACTATATTTGGGAAAGATATAACAGTCAATTAAAAAGAATTGCCGGAAATTTTTCCAGACTAACAGCTCTGGTTGCGGATTATTTTGACGAACCGCATTCGGCAAAAAGCGATCTTCATGATTTGACTAAAATTAATAACGTTTGCAATGTAATGCAGGCGGAAAGCCATGGATTTTTACTCCTGCAGGTAATTGATATTTTATTAGGCGGAGTAAATTTCGCCGCAAAAGCCGCGAAGAATCCCAACGAGCCAAAACATAAAGAGAAGCTGGAAATTTCCCGAAGAATAATAAAATTGCTGGAGGACAAAAAAATCAGAGGTTACAAGCTGAGCTCGTGCCTCTGCAATTACAGTGATGATAACATGGAAAATGGTCCTTGTCAAGAGGAAAGTAATTTATCCACTCAAATAAAAACCAAATGGGTTAAAGTAAAAGAATTAAAAGCCGGAACAGAGATTGCCACCTTGGGAGTTGATGATCAAATTTCCTGGCAAAAAATAAAATCCATTAAAGAATTTAAGAACGAACAAGTTTGGGATATTGAAGTGGAAAACACTCACAACTTTGTGGCCAATGGCATTGTGGCCCACAACACCACGGGCAAAGCCCTGGCCATTTTTGATGAAACCGGCGACCAGAATATTTTTACCGCCAGCGCTTCGGGGGTAACTAAATATTTCCTGGATCGTTCCGGCAACGCTTCGCAATCCGGTAATTTGACTTTTGACAGTGCCGCCTCGATTCAGACTACTAAAAATCAGACTTTGACTCTTGGCGGGGATTCCACGGGAAATATTATTCTTAAACCCAATAATACAATCATGGGGACTTTTACGGCTACCGGCATGACTTTAGCCCAAGCTTTGACGGTCACAACAGGTGGGGCGGATATTGGCGGAAATGTGGACGTTTCCGGAACACTGACTTCGGGGACGGCAAACGCTTTTACGGTTGATGCCGCGGGAGCCGTATCGGCTGTGGGCTTAAATTCCGGTTCCGGTTTAATTCAAGGCACCGGAGGTTTGACGGTTGCCGGCAACACCACTCTGGCGGCCACCGGAGGCAACACCGTGGGCCTTGGCAACACCACCGGAGCGATGACTTTAACTTCCGGAGGAGCTTCATCATGGAGCAACACCAGCGGGGATTTAACCCTGAAAACTTTGACCTCAGGCAATCTTCTCCTGCAATCGGTGGGCAACGTGGGCATCGGCAGTACTGCCCCCTCGACCGCTCCGTTCTTGTTTGTGGGATCAACGGGGAATATAGGCATTGGGACGACGGGTCCCACCCAACTGTTCGCCGTGGGATCAACATCTCAATTTAATGTCAGTTCTACCGGCGCCATGGTGGGGGTGGGCTTAAATTCCGGTTCCGGTTTAATTCAAGGCACCGGAGGTTTGACGGTTG
>CAYHSW010000101.1:0-1988 GCA_964359405.1 uncultured Gammaproteobacteria bacterium
TTTGACAAAGATAACCAAAAGAATAAAGAAATAATTAATATTAAGATTTTTTTCATTTTAATTCAAACTCCTTTTTCCAAGTTCAATTTCAACCTCATTTAATATTATTTTTTTAAAATCCTTAATAATTGGCCAATGGGATTTCGGTAAAAAAACTTTCAATTCCCGGCTAAAATCAATTTTAGTTTTTGATAAAATTGGAACCGTCTTTTTTAAAATTACTTTCTCTGTTGATGATAAGAGATTTGATCTTAAAATAAAATAGAGATCAAAAAAATCACGAGGTTTTGATCGAGTCAGCAAAGCTTCAATTTTTTCTGTTACCAAACTCTTTTTTTCTAATATTGTTACGGGGAACGTGGGAAAATAATCTGAAGCAACCGTGTTTCGCTCCCCTTTGTCTGTTTTTTTTCGCCGATAGGAAACATTAAACACTATAGGGTACTTCTGATCGTATAAGTTGGCGACTATTTTGGCAAAATAACCACCGGTTGTCCTCTCGGCCGTGGCCAAAGTCCATTCGATACCATTATTTTGAAGCTTGGCAAGAGTGTCAATAAGTAACGTTTCAAACACAGAAAGTTCCCCTGTTGCCGAGAAATCAAGGTCTTCGGAAAATCGAGGTGAGCGAAAAACTAGCCGGAGAGCCGTCCCCCCTTTAAATAAAAACTTCTCGCTTCCCGATAATTGATAAAAGACAGACAAAAATAATTGCTGAAGATACTCTCTGGCAATATTATCAAAAGTCGTTTGGTTTTTAATGGCAATAATTTGCAAGTAATTTTTGTCGATCATATAAAGATAAATAATTTTTAAGAATTTTTTTATCTATTTTGTCAATATTAATTCTATCATTTGCCGTTTTCTTTCCTAAAGATACAAAATAATAATAATCCGCGAGGGCTTTTTCGGGGGTAGCCATAAGAATTTTTTTATTATCCCGGTCTATCGGTATATATCCTGTGAAAGCCTTTATTTTTATCGATTGGTAGCTATAATTTATGTCATTAAAAACAAATTCCCTTGTTGCTCTTGTCGTAATTGAAGTCACGCTATACACAACTTCCGGAATCAGTCCATAAAAAGATAGCGCCGTTTCTAAAGAAATGTATGACGGGGCATAAATCACGTTGGCAAGTGAAAACGTATCTATAGTTTCACCGGTAAAAAAATACAAACCGCGACGAACCCTTTGAATCTTTCCCATTCGATAATTGTAAGATAAAAAGGCCTCAACCGCCCTTTTTTTAGCTCCAAAATTGGCAATTATATCCTGCTCGGAAAAGATCTTATTTTTGAGTTTTTGCTGTACTTCAAACAAATTTAGTTTTTGCATAATATTATGTTATAACTGAAATACAACTTTGTCAAGTTTTACCGGCCAAAATTCCCCACTAAATTATTGTAATCAAAAATATTAGTAAAGTTTTGCAGGAGAGAACGAAGGTTGAAAATGTTTAAAGGCGTAGGCGTCGGGGTTGATGAATAAAGGGTATATTTATTGGGATCAAGGATAAATAAACTTACAAAACGGTCGACGGCATCCATGCTGTTAAGGAAAAAATTATTAAAATCGGCATTATCAGTTGCTGTTCCAGTCTGAGCCAAAACTTTATCAATATTAAAATTGATTTTTACAGGAAATTCCGTTCTTTCTCCCCTGGTTAGCCAGGCATAGTTGACAACTGCGATATGGTTGTTTAAACCAAGCACTTTATCCAAATATAACCAACTCGAGTCCTGAAGGGTTGCGTCTTGGCCCCAATCATCACGACCAGTATTTTTAATGAAGCCCGAACTTGATAGATTATCCGCTGGATGGGATTTGTATGTATAGTTGGAAAACCGGACGAGAGGGCTGATCCCGCGATTATAAATTTCATCAAGATTCTTACGGTATTCTAAAGGTAGAGAACTTGCCGGTATATTTTTATTCAGATCAAAAAGAGTTGCTTGTGTAAACCCCCAGGGAACGGTTAAAGCATAAG
>CAYHSW010000102.1:0-1904 GCA_964359405.1 uncultured Gammaproteobacteria bacterium
CCTCCACCCCCCTCTCCAGTTGTATTCATCCCCGGTTTTGGGGGGAGTTGGAATCGAGAGGCGTTGATGGAGAATAAGACGGTCGGACAGAGTGAATGGGGATTGACACCTTTTGCAACCGAGGAATATAAGGCTTTTATTCAGACTTTAAAAAATACGGGGTTGGTCGAAGGGACGTCGTTGTTTTCGTTCTATTATGATTGGAGAAAACCCGTTGCAGAAAATGGTCAAAAATTATTTGTGTTTTTAAATACCATCGGAGCAAAAGTAAATATTGTGGGCCACAGCATGGGCGGTCTTGTTGCCCGGGCGTGTGTGGATAAAGTTTCCGGGTGCAAAGATAAGGTTAATAAATTAATTACCGCGGGGACGCCGCACCTCGGGGCGGTTGACGCTTATTATCTTTGGAACGGAGTTATTCCGGAAAAAGACCAGCTCAAAAAAACCGTTGAAGAAATTTTGCTTAAAATAAATAACCGCGGCTACTCCCAGCCAAAAGACATCGTCCGAAACGTTATTCCCTCGGTCAAAGATCTTCTCCCCGTGTTTAATTACATCGACTGGCACAGCTATTCGGCTATGAACTCCGCAAATAAGAACCCGTTTTTAGAAACGGCAATGACTAATTATAATTTGTTAACCACCATTTCCGGAAACAAAACCGGCAGCACTCCGGAAAAATTAAACGTCTATCCCCCGTCCTCAATCGAGTACGTCCTGGGCGTCTGGCTCGACGGACGACCGTTTTCCAAAACTTTGGGGACCGGTGACGAAACAATTTTAAACAGCAGTTCAAAAATTTCCGGAATTACAAATTATGATTTTGAAACCTATCACGGCGGTTTGGTGGCAACGGAAAATCCTCAAAAAAAGATTTTAGAAATTCTTGACCTGCCAACAACTAATGCGGTAAGCACTTTTACGCCAAATAACACCTGGCAATCATTGTGGTTTATTCTCCACTCTCCCGCCGCCATAAAGGTTTACAAAAATGGCATTGAAGTTGGAAATAATCTTGACAGTAAAACTGTTTATCTGGAAAACCCGTCCGACGGGCAGTATGCTGTCAAAGTGACCGGAACCGAAACCGGCCCGTATGATTTGGACATCGGAGCGATAGGACAAGATAAAACTGCCTGGCAGAGAGTCAGCGGGATTGCCAGTGCGGGATCGGAGCATCAGTATGCGCTAAACCTCATTAATTTTGAACAAAATATAAAGGTTGGGGATTTGGACGGTATGAGTAATCTAAATATGGCAAAAAATAAGCTGGCTAACATCGGCGGATTTTGGCCAAACTATTTTATTAAGGTGATAAACGGAATCCAAGGCAATTCCGGGGCGCGGGTGAAAATTGAAAACCTTTTGAGACAGATTGTCTCCCAGATTAAGACGTCGACATCCCCCCCTGTTCGTTCGGACTACGCCGACACCATAGAATATCTTATCAACGCCTATGAAATTATGGCGCCAAAATATGGTTATGTTTTAACTTCAACGGCTGTGTCTAAAGACTTAACCCGCACACAAACATTGATAAATAATAAAAATTCTTATTATTTGATTGTTAAACCAACAACTCTCGCCGCTTTAAATTTTACCTTAGCTAATAATTATTTAACAAGAAGCCAAACAGCATTTAATCTCTCTCAATTTTACCGTACCTATCTTCTCTCCCGCAGTGCCTTTTTACTTTTTTAATTTGTGGACCTGGAAGGTGTTGATCCTTCTACCTCTCGAATGTGAATCGAGCGTTCTACCGTTGAACTACAAGTCCATCTTGTTTAATTATAGCATTTTCGTTAAGATATTTTGATGAAAATATTCGGGGTTCTGTGGGAAGCGGTGGAAGCGTTGGTTTTTGCCGCAGCCATATTTGTCGTCTGTTATCTTTTTTTGTTTCA
>CAYHSW010000103.1:0-1884 GCA_964359405.1 uncultured Gammaproteobacteria bacterium
ACAAATTCTCTAACACCCTATCAAATCCCGGCAATAAATTGAAATTTTTTACTTCTTTAAGAGTAACCCACTGATAATTTTGCGCCTCCCAATCAAGTTTGATTTTGTCTGTTGCCACCCTTACCAAAACCGGATGAACAATCCATGTTTTCTTATATTTTGGCGCATCTTCGTGAAAAATTTCTCCCAAACGAATTGAGACTATATTTTCCTGCTCAATCCCCAATTCTTCTTGTAATTCTTTTTTGACTTTTTCTTCCAAACTTCTATCATCGTCCAAAAAGCCGGAAATGCCGTTCCAGTAGCAGGGATAAAAATTAGAATCCTGGCTTCGCTGGACAATTAAAATTTTATCTTTGTATTTTACCACGCAATTAATCACCGGCGCCCAGCGAGCATTGGTATAGTCAACTTGGTCTGGCCTTGGTTTAAATTTCTGTCTCATATTTTTATTACAAATTGCATAAGTTCACATACATATTGGACTCCTTAAGGGAATCCAAGACATGCAAATCCACTCTAAGTACCAGGGGATAAAAGGTTTTGTCAGAACCTACAATTATGGCCTAAAATGGTTGCATATGATTACTGACAAAGCTAAATTTAAGGCTAGAGTGCTGGCCTTTTACCAAAAGCACGGTTTATCAGCCACCCTTGATGCTTTTCCGGCCAAAAGATCGACCCTCTTCCTTTGGCAGCAGAAGCTTAAAAAGGGGCAGGGCAAATTAGAAGCGTTAAATGATCAATCAAAAACCCCGGCTGCTAAAAGAAAGAGATTATGGCCCGACCTGGCCATAGCCGAGATTAAGCGCCTCAGGTGGGAACACCCCAATTTAGGCAAAGACAAGATTTATCCTTTACTTCTAAAATACTGTCAAGCCAATAACCTTAAATGCCCTACTTCCTCAACCATCGGCCGGCTAATTAAGGATCTAGGCGGACTGCGGATTTTTCCTCAAAAGGTAAGTCATTTTGGCAAAGTTAAGCCCTTAAAAAGAGCTGAAGTCCTTAGAAAACCCAAGGACTTTAAAGCTGCCTACCCTGGCCATCTGGTTGCGCTGGACACCATTGAAAGATTCATTCACGGGGTCAGGCGCTATGTTATCACCTTTTCCGATATTTATACCCGTTTCAGTTTTGCCTGGGCAACTAACAGTCACGCTTCCTTGGCTGCCAAAGAATTCTTTAATTACTGCTGCCTGGTTTTTCCTTATCCCATGACCTTTGTTTTAACCGACAACGGCAGTGAATTCAAAAAACACTTTAACAGCGAGTTGATCAAGTTGCATATTGCCCATTATCACACCTACCCTAAGACACCTAAAATGAATTCTCATTGTGAAAGATTCAACCGCACTATCCAAGAAGAGTTTGTTGATTACCATGCCGGTGAGTTGCTTTGCCCGGCAAACTTTAACCGCACTTTGATGACCTGGCTCATCTGGTACAATACCGAAAGGCCGCACTTTGCTTTTCAAAACAAGCTTTCGCCTGTACAATACATTATGTCCTTAGAAAGAGCTAAAAAATTAACGGAGTCCAATTTAGGGTGGACGCATACAAACTCTTGACAAGATTTTTTATATAATATAAAATATATATTGCTAAAAAGTTAAGACAGAACTTTGACAATTAAAAAGTGATAGAAAAAAATTTAGTCAATTTCTAAACCTATAAATCTCAATCCAGTCGGTATTTAATTACCACTGGTTAAGCCAATATTAAACTTTTTGAGAGTTCTTGCCCCGTCGCATGACGGGGTGATCCGAGTCTAATAAAAGCCCTGTCATACGACAGGGCTCAAAAAAGATTCGTTACTCTCATCTTTTTTGAGAGTTTGATCCTGGCTCAGGATGAACGCTGGCGGCGTGTCTAAGGCATGCA
>CAYHSW010000104.1:0-1861 GCA_964359405.1 uncultured Gammaproteobacteria bacterium
CGTCTCTTGCTCAAAGCAAGGGGAAAGAGTAAAATGGGGGCTGATGACTTCCAAAAAGAAAGAATTATCTTTTGACGCCCTCGAGCTTTTAAAAAAGGGCAAGGCGGCAGGATTTATTACCCAGGAAGAGGTTTTGGCCATTTTCCCCAAAGCAGAGGACCATATTGGCGAGCTTGATGAATTTTACGAGGCTTTAATTGCCAAGAACATCGATCTTTTCGAATCCACAACCGGCGAGATGAAAGATGCCGCGGAAATTACCACCGATTTGGAAAAAGAACTGGAATCTTTATCCGCCCTCGACGAATTGGGGTCAACCGATCCGGTCAGAATGTATTTAAAAGAAATCGGCCGGATAAAACTTTTAACCGCCAACGAGGAAGTCGTTTTAGCCAAAAAAGCCGAGAAGGGGCATAAAGAATCCAAGGCTAAACTAATAGAAGCCAATTTAAGACTGGTTGTTTCCATTGCCAAAAAATATATCGGTCGGGGACTGACGATGCTGGATTTAATTCAGGAAGGGAATCAGGGGTTAATAAGAGCGACGGAAAAATACGACTGGCGCCGGGGTTACAAATTTTCTACATATGCCACCTGGTGGATCCGGCAGGCAATAACAAGAGCCATTGCCGATCAGGCCAGGACAATAAGAATTCCCGTTCACATGGTCGAAACCATAAATCGGTTTATCAGAACCAGAAATCGTCTTACTGCCGAGATGGGCCGGGAGCCGAATCCCGAAGAAATTGCTAAGGAAATGCAAATTGATGTCTCAAAAGCTCTGGAGATAATGAAAATTTCCCAGGAGCCGACGAGTCTTCAGACAAAAATCGGGGATGATGAGGATTCTGTTTTGGGTGATTTTGTCCAGGATAATTCCCAGCCGTCGCCGTATGATGCGACGTCAAAAGTTTTACTTCGGGAACAACTGGAGGAAGTTTTGGCCACTTTAAATGACCGGGAGAGAAAAGTTTTGATCATGCGGTTTGGTCTGGAAGACGGAAAACCGCGGACATTGGAAGAAGTCGGCAAAGCTTTTGGCGTTACCCGCGAACGCATCCGGCAAATCGAGGCCAAAGCCATCCGCAAATTAAAACACCCCTCCCGCGCAAAGAAATTGAAAGATTATTTAGAGTAACCCTCGTCATTCTGGCCGCAGTCCAGAATCCGTCACAAAATGTAGTTCGTAGTAAAACTGTAAGATAAATATTGATGCGAGTCTTTTTTAACAATGCACAAATCAATTTCCGGCCAGCAGTTTGGAAGTTTTTTGATTTCTTCTAAGGTTAATAATTTCAACTCCTGTTTTAACTTTATTTTTTCAGCATTTTCAATTTTAACTTTGTAAACAGCAAACGCATCGTCAAAAAGTATTTCTCCCATTGGAGTTTTAGCCGTTTTTAAATGTAATGACAGAAAATTAAAATTTTTCGGTTTTAATTTTAGCCCCGTAAGTTCGCAAAAAATGCGGGTTAAAGCATTGCCAATATCTTCCCCAAAATTTGGCTTGCGGCTTGGCAGATTATAAAAATTAGTTTTGCCAGTTAAATGTTCCCTGATTAAATATTTGCCGTTAATTTCACAAACAAACCCCACAAAGAACATTTTTAAGCCATTTTCTTCGTTTTTAGCCTCTTTTACTCCCTCGACCGTTAAACCATAAAGATCGTTTTCCTTTTTAATTAAATTCTTGGTCAAAAGTTGTTTAAGATGAAAAACAATATTTTCTTCAAAATCGTAACCGGCGGTTAGAATAGAATATTTTTGATTGTTCTTGTTTAAAAGCCTATTAAGAATGGTTTTTTGAATTTGGTGCATAAACTTTAGAGTAGTTTACTACACTGGTTTGATTTTTGGAAAC
>CAYHSW010000105.1:0-1859 GCA_964359405.1 uncultured Gammaproteobacteria bacterium
CCCGAACTCGTTTCGGGATCTCGTTCTTAGATGCTGAAACAAGTTCAGCATGACAACCGTAATGACATGAATCTTTATTCAGACATTTTATTAGACCATGCCAAAAATCCGAGGAATACGGGGAAATTTATTGATGCAACCGCAACAGCAACGGAAACCAACATTTCTTGCGGTGACTCAATAACCGTTTATATTAAAAATAAAAAAATAAAATATGAAATTGAAGGCTGCGCCGTCGCTACCGCCTCGGCATCAATGCTATCAGAAATAAATTTAGATAAAATTAAAAAAATGACGGAGAAAGATTTAATAAAAGTTTTGGGATTTGAATTAACCCCCGCGCGTATTAAATGCGCCATGTTGCCCCTTTTGGCAATCAAAAAAGCGGTGGACCCGGAAGGAGTCGAGCCTTCTGCATCCACTTTATAAGAGTGGCGTCCTAACCGTTGAACGACGGGTCCTTGTTCATATTTTACATCATTTTGTGCTACTATGAAATCATGGCCAAGAAGTTGGTTTTGGTGGGTGTTTTTTTGATATTTTTATTTTTGTTCCCGGTTAGAATTTTAGCCGCCTGCAACCCCCAGACGGGAGCGGGTTGTTCCAGAGATCCGGTGAAAGATCCGGCAAACCAACCCGATGTCAATTTAAGATTGCGCAGTTGGGCGCCGATTCAGGGAGACACAGCTTTGTTACCGGGGGTCCAGGGGCCAACTGACCCAAACGCCCCGCGTATTTACACCATGTTTAAAGACGGAACCCAAACTAATTTGCAAATTTCTAATATGTACCAGTTAAACGATTGGAACTGGACAACCAATACTGTTGGTAAAGCGATGACCCCGGAACCTTTAGTCTATGGTGATGGTACAAATGTCCCGGCGGCCTCGCTTTTTGGTTTTAATGTTGGCCCGGGCCAAAATGTTTTAGTTCCGCAGGCAAATTATGATGTTGGAAATCATTATCAGGCAATATTGGAATATATTGACGGCACAAGCGCTGTTGTTAAATATACTCCGAGCCAGGATTTGACGGGAAATTATTATATGATTCATTTTGAGGATTTTTCTGCAAGTCAGGATTTGGTCAAGGCCTACAATGACGCAAAAGCAACCGGGGATCTGGTTTGGTTGCCTGCAGGACTATCTCTCGGCAAAACTACCGGTGAAATAAAAGTAGCCATGCGCGACTCCGGGTCGTTTATGGATTTACGGTCAATTAAAGATTGGTGGCAAAAACCCCTGGGCCTGAAAGATCTCCCGACCGAAATAAAAAAATCAAAACCGGTTTACAAAAAAGTAGACGAAGTGCCCCAATGCTGGACAAAAATTGCGTCGTCATATCCGGACGAAACAAGAGCTGTTTGCCCGGGAGATGGGAGTGGTTGTGGTGGCGGTCCGACCTGGCCCGGGAGGATCCCTTATTATTATCCATCCAAAGGAAGCCCCGTTGCAGAAATGCGAACCGATGCCGGATTTAATTTTGGAATCGGGGTTCGGGGTCTATCTTGCGGTCAGGCCCGTTCCGACTCCTATACTTTTCAGGAGCAGGCCCCCTACGATTTATTTGAAAAGAAGACCCCCGATTTATGCGAAAATGATCATGAATGGATTGGCCAAACAATGACCCAAGGGATAAACATTCCCTTTTCTCAGGATCTGGCGACTCATTGGGCGGGGAAATTGGATGCCGAACACTACACAGAAAAACAACTTACGGCCTTATATAATCAGGCAAACATGACTCGTTCCGCGTACAATTCTGGTCTCAATCTTTCCCCACCCTTAACCCCGCAATCATTTCAAAATCTCACCTCAGGAAATTCCCGAGCCACCATCCCCGCCGAACCATCCGTAGAA
>CAYHSW010000106.1:0-1774 GCA_964359405.1 uncultured Gammaproteobacteria bacterium
AGAACTGATTTTGGCCCGGCGCAACTAGCCGAGACCATTTTGACCCAGATCATGTGGACGATGCAGCCGATTCCCAAACTAACGTTATGGTACCAAAAAGAGGCCGTCACCGATTTTTTAATGACAACCTCAAAAATTGGGGAGATATTTAATTATGATTATCAATCAACAGTTTCCGGTTTGCCGGAACTTTCTGAAAACTTAATTGCAGAATCCGAAACCTATTTAACAAAACTCGGTTTCCCGGTAAAACCAATCATATCAATTGTTAACGGCTATACGCCAACAGAAAAACGGGTGTTAGAGTATTTTATTGCCAACAAAAATAAATTAATAACTTATGATCAGATCGGTGACTTGTTCTGGGGCGAGGACTTGGACAAATTTTCCCTGGCCAGTATTGCAAAATTAATGGAAAAAATCCGCAAGAAAATCAAGGATCACGGGATTTATCAGGAATTAATTTTCACCGTCCGCGGGCAAGGATACGCGTTGTATGATTAAGTTCCGATTGAAGATTGACCCATCAGACTAAGGGCTTTTGTCATTTCGGCATAGCCCCTCTGACTATTAAGTTCACCCACACTAATTCTGTGCCTACGAGCAATGCTTTTATCCTTCTTGCGAGCTTGCCGCAACTCAACTTCTAATCGTTGTTCTTCTTCAACTGTAATCGTAGCTTCAGGGAATCTTGCATCCATACTAAGTATAATAAAGGAGATGTTTAATTCTTGCTTGTAACCCAGTTTGAAGTTGGAAGATATATCCAAAGTCAAGCTGCAGCTTATGTTTGGATATAAAATTAAGGCTAATTCTTAATAATTTCCACCCGTTTCAAATTATCCCAACCATTCCAGCGAAGAAAAGTGGCGCCGGCGCGAAGTTGTTTGTCTTCTACTTGAGACAATTGATAATTTGACCCAATATCATAATCCGGAACGCAAAGCGAGGTAAATTTCTTACCGAATAATAATTCGTTATGGTCGTTGTATAAAAACAAATAAGACGGAATGGGATCAGTTTTATTAAGTTCTAATAATCCATAAATAAATTTACTATTCTTCTCTCGTTGGCCAGAACCACCACTTCCTCCCCGGCCGGCAAATTTCTTTCCGTTTTCCTCCCAAATAAAAATATTGTCGTAGGGATTACGATAATCAATGTAATTTAATGGCTCCGGAAGAGCGTAAATTCGTTCCCGTTTTATTTCCGTCCGCGGTCCAAATAATTTTTTGTGATCTTTAAACCGTTTTAAAATCATCACCCGGTACCGCGACTCCAATTCTTTTATTTTTATGGTTTCATCCGAATCTTTGTATTTTTTAAGCCACCGGCCATACATTTCATTGGCCTCACGATCTCCAAATTCTTTATAGAAATGTTCAAATAAAAGTTTCTTGTACAAAGGCTCAAGATCATATTTTGTTTTGACCACATATTTTTTATTATTCCTCACCCGCCAATCAAGATTATCAATAACAATCGTTACGGTGTGGGGATTTTTATCTTTAAGATGAAGGGCAATGGCGTGGTGGTCCGAGAAAAACTGGGTTGGCCAATTTATCCCGGTCAAAAGTCCCAAATCAAACTTGGGTTTAAAATCTTTGCGGTACAAATACTTAATCATATAGTAATCATATCACGACTAAAATTATAATCCTTTTAAAATTTCCGGCAGTTTGAGAAGAGCTTCAAAAAAAGGGGGCTAAGAACATATAGACACAAAATATGTTCTTGTCAAGCCCAATCTACACCGTCCGCGGGCAAGGGTACG
>CAYHSW010000107.1:0-1761 GCA_964359405.1 uncultured Gammaproteobacteria bacterium
GCTTCAAGAAAAGAACCTGCCTCGCCTTCGGCGACGCAAGGCGGGCCAGTCAGAGTTTTTATCAATCCGGAAATAATTGAGCATTCAAAAGAGTTTCAAGTTGAAACCAAAAAATCGCCGTTGGAGGGGTGTTTGTCGTTACCGAAATATTACGGATTAGTTAAAAGATGGAAGTGGATTACTCTTAAGTACCAAATAATAGATTCTGGACAAGCCAGAATGACGGAGGAACGGTTTGAAGATTTCCCTGCCGTGGTCATTCAACATGAAATGGATCATTTGAATGGTAAAATATTTGTCGAACGAATCCTCGAACAAAAGGGTAAAATGTATAAGAATGTCGGTAAGGAGTGGGAAGAAGTTTCTCTTTAATGTCATCCCGAACTTGTTTCGGGATCTCGTCCTTAGATGCTGAAACAAGTTCAGCATGACAGGGGCTTTTATATGGTTTCAATTATTATCGTTACTTACAATAGATTAGATTTAGTAAAAAGATGCATTTCCTGCGCCCAAAAAGCCCCTGACGTAGAAATTATTATTGTGGATAATAATTCCTCTGAAAAAATCCCTCACATTACAATTGCCAATAAAGAAAATAAAGGCTTTGCCATTGGCAATAATCAGGGGATGAAAGTTGCCACAGGTGATTATTTTTTACTCTTAAACACCGATGCCTTTTTAGAAAAAGATACGGTTGAAAAATTAGTTGAGTTTGCTCAAAAACATCCAGATTCCGGAGTTGTGGCGCCAAAACTATTAAACGCTGATGGTTCTTTGCAGCCATCAGCAGGAAGTTTCCCAAATCTTTTGACAGTTTTTCTAATTATGCTTACCATCGACAACTGGCCTATATTTAAAACTTTTTTACCATCAATTCATAACCGCTATTCCAAAGCTTTTTCCAAAACCCGGACTTTTGACTGGGTAACCGGGGCTTGCCAACTGATTCCCCGGTCCGTTTTTGAAAAAACAAGGGGATTTGATGAGAAATATTTTATGTATGGGGAAGAACTGGAATGGCAATACCGGATGCACGAAATGGGTTATAAAAGTTATTATCTGCCGGCAGCAAAAATCGTCCATCTTGGTTTTTCCAGCAGTTCCCCCGCCAATGGGGCCATCAAAGAACTGCAAAGCTATATGGCTTTTTTCAAAAAATACAAACCCGCTTGGCAATTGCCAATTTTAAAAGTAATAATTATTTTTGGTTGTTTGCTTCGCATCTGTCGGGGATTAATTCAAAAAAGACATCGCTGGATGGTTAAGGCCTATTATGAAAGTATCAACAATTGTCTTAAATTTTAATCTGGCGGCTGACACGATTTCGGTTGTTGCCGATTTGAAAAAACAAACGGTGAAACCGGAAATTATTGTTGTGGATAATGGCTCGACCGATGATTCAATAAAATTAATTAATGCTTCTCATCCCGATGTAAAAGTAATTTCCTTGCCAAAAAATCTCGGTGTCGCCGGGGGTTATAATGCAGGAATAAAGTACGCAATGCAATGTCATCCCGAACTTGTTTCGGGATCTCATTATATTTGTGTATTAAATAATGATCTGATTATCGATCAGAAGGACTGTCTTGAAATTCTTATAGATTCCGGCCTTCGCCGGAATGACATTGGTGTGGTTGGTCCGTTAATTTATTTTGCCAAAGGGTATGAATACCGCAGCCTCGACGCGAAAGCGGCGGGTCATATTGTTTGGTATGCCGGTGGAATTATTGATTGGGATAATATGTATCACTCCCATGTTGG
>CAYHSW010000108.1:0-1742 GCA_964359405.1 uncultured Gammaproteobacteria bacterium
ACGGCCATTCATTTATTACTCCGACCGATCTTAGGTTTTATCACCGGTCCATTAAATTTTTTAACCTTTGGCCTGATAGGACTGGTTATTGATGCCGGCCTTCTCTACGCCATGACTCTTTTTTTGCCCCAAATATGGATTTCAAAATGGTTTTTTCCGGGATTTAGCTATGAAAGTTTTTCGATCGCCCCCATGAATCTGGAAATAATTGCCGTTACCCTGCTTTGCGCTTTAATTATAAATCTTTTAAGAAATGCTATAATGTCTTTATGCGATTAGTGGTCACAATTTTAGAAATTGTTATCGCCTTACTTTTGACTGGGGCGATCGTTTTGCAGGCTAAAGGAACCGGACTCGGGTCAGCCTGGGGCGGATCGGGGGAAACGTATCAAAGCAGGCGGGGAGTGGAGAAAGTAATTTTTCGGGGAACTATTATTCTTGCTATTCTTTTCGGTGCTCTTGCCATATGGTCGGCCACACTTTAAGACTAACACTTGCCTATATTCTAAAAAACCGCCACCTGTTTATTTTTGGTTTGGTTTTCGGCGTGTTTACCGCCCTTTTCGTCGTTAACTTCGGGTCAAAATTGTTAAAAAGTAATAATAGTAAAACAATCGGTCTTGCCGGTAATTTCACCGTCGCCAATCTCCCCCTGGTCATTCAGGAAGAAATAAGTCTCGGGTTAACAAAAATATTGCCTGACGGCAGCGCCACAGACGCGGCCGCCCTGTCTTTTACCGCAACTAACTCCGGTAAGACTTATTTATTCAACCTTAAGGACAACCTGTTTTGGCAGGATGGCAAACGGTTCACATCTTCAGATGTAAACTATAATCTGGCTGATGTCAAAATCACGCCGCTTGACGATAAAAATGTCCGGTTTGATTTGGCCGGATCCTTTTCTCCGATGCCCGCGATAGTCTCCCAGCCGTTATTTCGCCCCGGTCTCATTGGTCTCGGGGCGTACAAAGTCAAAAGTCTCAAATCGGCAGGCCGTTTTTTGCATAATATTAGTCTTATTAAGAATGGTGAAACAATTCTATATAAGTTCTATCCGACAGAGCCGGCATTAATAACCGCCTTTAAACTTGGTGAGGTCGACAGTATTATTACGGAAAATTTAACCGGTTTAAATAACTATCACAAAGAAGAGAAGATTAATTACAATAAGCAGGCTATTGCTTTTTTTAACACTAAAACGGGGGTGACAAGCGAGAAAAATTTCCGGCAGGGATTACTGTACGGCCTTTCTGAGTTTTCCGGTTTCGGAGAACCAAGTTTTGGACCGATTGCTCCGACTTCATGGGCATACAATCAAAGTCTTAAAAAATATAAAACAAAAAAATCAGATGCCACCCAAAGCGGAGAACTAAAATTGACAACCACTCTGGCTCTGCGCTCCGTTGGCGAAGAATTAAAAAAAATGTGGGAACAATTGGGTCTTAAAATTAATTTGGAAACCTCGGATATTATTCCGGAAAATTTTGAGGTTTATCTAACCTATGTGGAAATTCCCGCTGATCCCGACCAATATCAATTGTGGCATTCCACCTCTCTTTTAAATATTTCCCAATATAAAAGCCCGAAGTCGGACAAGTTATTGGAAGAGGGAAGGCAAAACACCGATGTAAAAATCCGGAAACAGATTTATTTTGACTGGCAAAAGGCCATCACCGAAGACGCCCCCGCCGCTTTCCTTTTTTTCCCAAAAATCTATACAGTCTCAAGAAATTAATTTGCTG
>CAYHSW010000109.1:0-1718 GCA_964359405.1 uncultured Gammaproteobacteria bacterium
GCCTAATGCGAACGACTCTATGCATTTGGGTCACGCCCAATTTGTAGTAGAAGACATTTTAACCCGTTACCATTTAATGCTTGGTGATCCTACCCTCTGGCTTCCGGGTGCCGATCATGCCGGGATAGAAACACAATACGTTTTTGAGAAAAAACTGGCCAAAGAAGGAAAAAGCCGTTTTGATTTTGATCGCGCGACTCTCTACAAAATGTTAGAAAAATTTGCTGAAGAAAACCGAAGTCTTAATCAGTTTCAACTTAAAAGATTAGGTTTTGCCCTTGATTGGTCCCGCTACCATTACAGTATGGAGCCCAAATTAGTGGAAATGGTTTTAGAAACTTTCAGAAAACTTTACAAAGACGGGCTTATTTACCGCGGAGAAAGAATTGTAAATTTTTGCACCAAATGCGGAACGGCGTTTTCTGATTTGGAAGTTAACCACGAAGAACGCGAAGACAAACTTTATTATTTAAATTATGGTTCAATTCAAATTGCTACAACTCGACCGGAAACAATTTTTGCAGATGTAGCAGTTGCTGTATCACCAAAAGATAAAAGATATCAAAAATTAATTGGCCAAAAAGCAACGATTCCATTAATTAATATTAAGGTTCCAATAATTACCTCGGACAAAATTGAAACCGATTTTGGAACCGGAGCTTTAAAGGTCACACCCGGTTATGATCCTATGGATTTTGAAATTGGGCAAAAAAATAATTTAGAAATAATTAATGTTATAAATCGTCAAGGACGAATGGAAAAAAATCCACGAGTTCTCGATGCATTAGTTGGTCTAAACATTAAACAAGCCCGCGAAAAAACAGTTGAGCTTTTAGAAAACTCTGGAGCCTTGGTTAAAATTGAACCCCTAACCCATTCCGTAGGAGTCTGTTACAGGTGTGGAACGGTTATTGAACCAATGGTAATTCCTCAATGGTTTGTAAAAACAAAACCGCTGGCCGAACCAGCAATCAAAGCCATAAAGACCGGAAAAACAAAGATTTTTCCCAAAAGGCGGTTCGAAAAAATGTATTTTGATTGGATGAACAATCTTCATGACTGGAATATAAGTCGTCAAATAGTTTGGGGGCCAAGAATTCCTGTTTGGTATTGTTTAGACTGCAATCCCAGTATTGTTGTTAATAAAATTAACGGCGGCTTACAAAGTATTATTGCCGAAAAGAATGCCAGTTATCAGTTGACTGCCGATGTTTGCGAAAAATGTGGCGGCAAAAATTTAGTTCAGGAAACCGACACATTTGACACTTGGTTTTTGTCTGCACAATGGCCCGTAAATACTTTGAGATGTAAAGAGGGAGATTTAGATTATTTTTATCCAACTTCCGTTCTGGATACCCTTTGGGACATCTTACCTTTCTGGGTTGCCAGAATGATGATGCTAGGAATTTACTTAACCGGAAAAGTTCCGTTTGAAACAGTTCATCTTCACGCCCGTGTTGTTGACAAATTTGGGAAAAAAATGAGTAAAAGCAAAGGAAATGTTATTAACCCAATTATAATGGTCGATGCTTATGGTGCCGATGCTTTACGCCTCGCTCTTGTTATTGGTGTAGCACCCGCGGCTGATGTTTCGTTAAGTGAGGACAAAGTTAGGGGCATGAGAAATTTTGCCAATAAACTTTGGAACATTGGAAGATTTATTACTGTTACAACTTCAATCCTGTTCTCTTCAAAAAAACAAAGACTCAGGTTAGAAG
>CAYHSW010000110.1:0-1712 GCA_964359405.1 uncultured Gammaproteobacteria bacterium
AGGAAAATAAATTATAGATAATATGACTAAAAAAACTATTATTGATTACTACGATTACACGATGCCTATGTATAGATTACTTTGGCACGGTGATACCAACGCTGTCCACTACGGCATTTGGGATAAGAATATTAAAAACCTAAAAGAAGCCCTTTTAAATACTAATAAAATTGTTACCAATCTTTTGAAAATAAAGTGCGCAGATGAAATTCTTGATGCTGGTTGTGGCATTGGCGGCAGTTCTGTTTGGATCGCAAAAAATACCGGGGCAAAAGTCACCGGTATAACTCTAAGTCAAAGACAATTAGAAAAGGCACAAAAACTGGCAGAAAAAGAAGGTGTTAGCCAAACAACATTTTTTTCGATAATGGATTATACAAAAACGACTTTTCCTGATAACAAATTTGGTGCGGTTTTTGCCATAGAAAGCGCATGTCATGCTAACCCAAAAATAAATTTTCTTAAAGAAGCATACCGAATATTGAAACCGGGCGGAAAAATTGCTGTGATTGATGGTTTTATAAACCGAGATCCAAAAAATCAAAAAGAGCAAAAATGGCTATGTGAATTCTATGAAGGAATGGCTCTTCAAAGTCTAGATAAAGTATCCGATTTTATGGAAAGTGCGAGAAAAGTTGGCTTTAAAAATTTGAGGTTTATCGATAAAACGAAAGAGATAATGCCTTCAAGTAAAATTATCCATGACATGTGTCTTTGGGGATATCCCGGATCTATAATTTTGGAAAAATTGCATCTTTTCCCACATCTTATGACCACAAATTGTCTGGCAGGACTTGTTCAATATCAGTCTATGAAAAATGGAATGGGACGATACGGAATTATTTATGGCGAAAAATAATTCTTCTGATATCCCCCAAGAATATAAAACCGGTTTTGCGAAGTTTTACGGCAGAAGTTTTTTTGTTAATAAAAATGTTTTAATCCCCCGCGTTGAAACAGAAGAAATAATTGATATTATTCGTCAATGTCATTCTGAACTTGTTTCAGGATCTACTATTTGTGATCTTGGCTGTGGATCTGGTTGTATTGGAATAACTTTGGCACTTGAATTAAATTGCAATGTCACTTTAATTGACATTTCCGAACAAACCTTAGAGGTGGCAAAAATAAATGCCAAAAGATTAAATGCCAATGTCAAAATTGTAAAACATGATTTATTAGATGGTGAAGATTATGATTTGGTTGTTGCCAACCTGCCATATATTCCCCACGCCAGAATTAACAAGTTAGATCCAAGTGTTAAAGATTTTGAACCCCATTTGGCATTAGATGGCGGAAAAAAGGGTTTAGATATAATTTATAGATTATTAGACAATTACCCGGCTAAAATTATTATTTTGGAAATTGATGACACTCACAAATTAAAAGATTTTAAAAAATACGGAAAGGTAAAAATAATAAAGGACAGGTTTAACCGCAACCGTTTTGCTATAATTACCCCATGTATAAAATAGTTCAGGCGCCGAATGAAGTTTTACGCACCGAAACTAAACCAGTGGATTTTTTTGATGATAAATTAAAAAAAATCATCGAAGAAATGCGGGTGACATTAATTGTCCAGAAAAATCCCGAGGGGGTCGGGCTGGCCGCCAACCAAGTCGGCCTCCCCTACCGGTTATTTTTAGCCCGTTTCGTGGCTTCAAGAAAAGAACCTGCCTCGCCTTCGGCGACGCAAGGCGGGCCAGTCAGAG
>CAYHSW010000111.1:0-1703 GCA_964359405.1 uncultured Gammaproteobacteria bacterium
AATTGCGATGAAGGAAATGTTTTGCGGGCTTTAAACGCCGTGGATACTTCTGCCGGTCTTTTAGAAGTAATTGGTAAACCGGAAATAGTTATTATCGATGAAGCTCAAAAAGTGGAAAATATTGGCTTAAAATTAAAATTGTTAATTGATACTTTTCCAAAACTTCAAGTTGTGGCTACGGGTTCTTCCTCTTTTGAACTGGCAGAGAAAGTGACGGAGCCGTTGACGGGCAGAAATATTAAATTTCACTTGTATCCGATTTCTATTTCTGAGCTAACGCAAGTATATGATCATTTAGAAATTGATCGGCAATTAGAAAATTTATTGCTTTATGGTTCCTATCCGGAAGTGGTTACTCTTACCTCACTTGAGGAAAAAGAAGCGGCAGTAAAAAGGCTTTCGGGGGATAATTTGTACAAGGATATTTTGAAAGTGAATGGTCTCAAAAATGAAGAAACGATCAAAAAAATTCTTGAAGCTTTGGCTTTACAAATCGGAAGCGAAGTTTTTTATGAAGAAGTGGGGAATTTGGCCGGTGTTTCCAAACATACGGCGCAGTTATATATTGAAATTTTAGAAAAAGCCTTTATTATTTTTCGCCTACCCCCGCTTAGCCGGAATTTGCGCAAAGAAATCAGCAAGTCTAAAAAAGTTTATTTTTATGACACCGGAGTCCGTAATGCCTTGATAAATAATTTTAACCCCATGTCCTTAAGGTCGGATGTTGGTCATCTTTGGGAAAATTATATTATTGCCGAGCGGCAAAAATTGCAGTTTTGGGACATTAACGTAATTAACAGTTATTTCTGGCGGACTTATGATCAGCAGGAAATTGATTTGATTGAGGAAAGAAAAGGAAAGATGTTTGCATATGAAATAAAATGGCAAAAAAATGCGGTAAAGCCCCCCCAAATTTGGGGAGAAACGTACAAAAATTCCGAGTGGCAATTGATTAATAAGGAAAATTATCAAACGGTTCTGGTGGGGGATTGATTTTTGGGCGGGGATTTTCTAAGCTGGTAGGAGATGAAAAAATTAATTATTTTTATTATTATTGCGATGTTTTTAGCTATGCCGGTAAAAATTGTCCATGGCGGAGAAAGTGATTGTATTGAAAATGACCAAAACAATTGGAGTTGTCCTTGCAGATATGGTGGAAGCTGGGGTGGTTGGTCGGCCTGCTCAGCTAGTTGTGGTTGGGGGACGCAAAGTAGTTTCAATGAGTGTGGTGGGGGGCAGTGGCGATACCAATCCTGCTGGACGGGTCGCTCCTGTTGCTCCGGAGTTTATGGCAGTTGTACCGGCTGGTCACCATCATGCGGAAGTCAATCGCGAACTTGTTATGACACCGGTTGCGGTACCGCCCAAACCCAGTATCAAACCGGACCGTCCTGTTGCACCCCGGTTAATGGCGGTTGGTCGGCCTGGAGTGCCTGTCCGGCAACATGTGGCGGGGGAACCCAAACCAGAACTTGTACCAATCCGGCTCCCAATTCTTGTGGGGCTGCCTGCTCAGGACCCGCTTCACAGGCCTGTAATACTACCGGATGCGGAACAGTGGTTACAACCGGCGGACCGGGAATAGCACAATACGGAGCAACGATTGAAAAGGGGGAGGGGAATATCAGTTCCACTAATTGGCGGGCCAAGACAACAAACAGCGTTTTTAATAATTATAAAGTTGCCGGTTATTGGGATAAAAT
>CAYHSW010000112.1:0-1658 GCA_964359405.1 uncultured Gammaproteobacteria bacterium
CCGGGGAAATGCCCAAAATGCGGGATGACCCTTATCCCCACAGAAATGAACCATACTTCAAAACCAAATTTTTGGAGTAAATTCAAGATGAGTATGACGATGAGTATGGGAATGGAACACACAGGACTGGCCGGGCGGGAAATGGCAAGAATGATGGAGGAAGATATCAGAACTAAATTTTTCTTCTCTTTAATTCTAACCATCTTTATTGTCACTTTTTCTTTTTTAAAAGTTAACCCCTGGCTGCTATTAGTTTTAACCACCCCGGTCTTTTTTTATTCCGGCTGGATTTTTCTTTATTCCACTTATAAAGCTCTGCAGGCCAAAACTTTGAACATGGCAGTTTTGATTGCTGTTGGCATTACCGCGGCCTATGGTTTTAGCGTTGTTTTAACTTTTATTGGCAGTCCAGATTCTTATTATGAAGCCGCGGCGATGCTAATTACTTTTGTTTTATTTGGCCATTGGATGGAAATGAAATCACGCCGGGGGACAACTGATGCCTTGCAAGCTCTTTTTAATTTGGTTCCGCCACAAGCTAGAATACTTAAAGATAATAAAGAGATATTGATTTCCACCGCGGAGGTAAAACTTGGTGACATTTTAATATTAAAACCGGGGGATAAAGTTCCGGTTGACGGGGAGATTGTTTCCGGAGAGACTTCGATTGATGAATCATTAGTTACCGGCGAATCTATCCCGATTCAAAAAGGCGTCGGAGATAAGGTTATTGGCGGATCAATAAATCAAACCGGCTCGGTCCAATTTAAAGCGACTAAAATTGGCGAAGATACGGCGTTGGCCCAAATTGTCAAACTGGTGGAAACAGCCCAAAATTCTAAAGCCCCGGGCCAAAAAATTGCTGACAGTTTTGCAAAATATTTAGTAATCGTTGCTGTTGGCAGCGGGTTGGTCACCTTTATTTTTTGGTTCTTTATTGCCGGTCAACCAATTTTATTTGCCTTAAGTTTTGCCATTTCCGCCATTGTTATTGCCTGCCCTGATGCTCTTGGGTTAGCAACTCCCACTGCGGTTGCTGTTGGCACAGGACTTGGGGCCAAACATAATATTTTGATTAAAGATGCTCCAACTTTGGAACAAGTTTCTAAAATTCAAGCGGTTGTTTTGGATAAAACCGGAACGCTGACTGAGGGAAAGCCAAAAGTAATAAGTATTACCGGTGAGGTGTTACAAATTGCCGCGAGTTTGGAGAAGTTATCATCTCACCCTTTAGCTAAGGCAATTATTGATGAAGCTGAAAAACAAAACATCAAATTATTAGAAGTTGCAAATTTTGAAAATCTTGCCGGAAGAGGAATCCAGGGAATTATTAACAATAAAAAATATTTTGTTGGCAAAAGTGAGTCGGGAAAAATAATCGTATCGCAAAATGATGAAGTTTTAGGAGAGATTACCGTTGCCGATGCTATAAAACCAACCGCAAAAATGGCCGTCGAGCAAATAAAAAAGTTGGGTTTAGAAGTGGTGATGATTACCGGAGATAATGTTCAGGTGGCTAATGAGGTGGCCAGCCAAATTGGTATAGACCGTGTTTTTGCCGGAGTGATGCCGGAAGATAAAGAAAAATATGTTAAGAAATTGCAGGATGAAGGCAAATTTGTGGCCATGGTGGGGGATGGAGTTAATGATGCCCCGGC
>CAYHSW010000113.1:0-1649 GCA_964359405.1 uncultured Gammaproteobacteria bacterium
GTGTTATTGTGGTGTTCGTTGGTCTGTTTTTGTTTGCCAAATTTGGGCCGGGGATACCACTGTCGGTGTCACAAATCACGACTAATAAAAACGACTTATTTACCGTTTCGGCCGAGGGAAAAGCGACGGCAGTCCCGGATATTGCCGTAGTTAGTGCCGGATTCACCGCCAATGGACAATCTGTCTCTGTTGTACAAAATCAAGCTAGTGCCGTAATTAAAAAAATAACTGCTGATTTAAAAAGTCTTGGTATTGATTCAAAAGATATTCAAACGAGTAACTATAATATTTATCCCAATTATGATTATCGCGAGAATATTCAAAAAATTAATGGCTATAATATTAATGTCAGCATGACTGTTAAAGTCCGCGACTTTGCTAAAATTAATAATGTGATTGACACCGCAACTGCTGACGGCGCCAACCAAATTGGCGGTTTAAATTTTACAGTTGATAACCCGGAAAAATTTCAAGCCGAAGCCCGCAAAGAGGCCATTGATAAGGCTAAAACTAAAGCCGAAGAAATTGCTAAAGAATCTGGAATTAGCCTCGTACGAATTATTAATGTGTCTGAAGACAATACTGCTGTCCCGCGCCCCATGTTCGCGACAGCTGACAGTAAAGCGGTCGGACTTGGCGGGGGAACGCCAACTCAGGTGGAACCCGGCTCTTCCGAAATCTCCGTCACCGTAACGCTGTCATACGAAACCCAATAAAAATTGACAAAATCCTATAGTAGTGGGACAATTAGTCCATTATGTTATCTCGAGCAGAACTCGCACTGCAAACGAAACAAGAGGTTTATTGCCCAGTAATTACTTCACGCGTACAATATCTCAAACAATTAGGAAGTGTTGTTTCAAACATAACTGAAATCACTGGGGGGAATAAATGGTGGGTTATTGGAGGAATTGCCAGGGACGCAATAATAGGCAACCGGAACTTTTCTTTTGTTGACTGTTATAATCAAACCAGAGATACGGACATATTATTATCAACAGGTTGCGCGGCAAAAGCCCCTGAAATTAGATCGTTAAAAACACAGATTCCTTTGGGAGTAAGATTTCATAATTTTATCGAGGTTTCAGCTTCCGAGGCCACATTATGTTTTGGGCGAATAAAGAAACCCGTTTCTCCAGATTTATTTGATACTCAAATTGTGCAACTTGGAGACGTTCCTTTTCCCACACTTCCAGCCCTAACGCTTCAACACATTTACTTAATTGACGGTAAAATGAGACCAAAAGATTTTCAGAATTGCTTTACCTTCTCCAGATACATTTTTGAGATGGGTTTATCGAAAGACGAAGAAAAATACAGGGTCTTTCATAATTTTCTTCGAGAAAGAGATACACAATTTAACTTTACTAAAATTCTTATGAACATGGTCAGAAAGTATCGAAACTCTCCATTACATAGTTTACTTCCCTTTACTCATCCAAAACTATATCCACTCGTTGAATGTGTTTGGCACAGGCTATCATTTTAAACCTTGACTTTAATCTCAACTACTATATAATTCAAAAGCAATGGAAAGTTCCTGAATCGAGTACCGATAGGATTGTTTCTTATCCCGCTCGACGGGATTTTTTATTGCCTCTGCACTTTGAAAATTGAAATAATTGGCTTTTAAAATGTGGTAGGATGTT
>CAYHSW010000114.1:0-1613 GCA_964359405.1 uncultured Gammaproteobacteria bacterium
TAGTTTCGGCCGACACAGCGCTGTTTTCCCCGCCTTTAATTCCGCATAAATCAATGACTCGTCCCAAATCTTTTATTATTATTGCTCCGGCCGGCAAAGTATAATTTAGACCATCAAGACTTTTAAACGACTCCCCGCCTTTCGACAAGCTCAGGGTCATCTGATTTCCGCGTATTTTATCCAAATCAAAAACATGCAACGGGTTGCCCGTTTCCCACATGACATAATTAGTCGCATCAACCAAATTATTAATCGGTCTTAATCCAACCTTTTTTAATCTTTCTTTAATTAATTCCGGAGATTGTTTAACCGTAACGTTTTTAATAATTACAGCGGTAAAACGTGGACATAATTCATGGTCTACTTTGATTGTCATCCCGAACTTGTTTCGGGATCTATTTGTATAGATTCCGGCCTTCGCCGGAATGACACGCGCGCCGGTTACAGCGCTAATTTCACGGGCTACGCCAATAACACTCATCCAATCCGGTCGATTCGGCGTTATTTCCGAATCTAAAATATAATCATCCTCGTCTTTAGTCCATTTTTCCACGGTCAATCCGGCCGCGGACAACTTCTCTGCCAGTTTTTCCACCGGAAGTTTAATTTCTACAAATTCTTTTAACCAGCTAATAGGTATCAACATAATTAAAATTGTTTCAAAATTCTCAAATCGGGATTAGTTAAAACCCGTAGATCATCTATTTGATATTTTAGAACTGCCGCGCGACCAAGGCCGATGCAAAAAGCAAACCCGTTATATTCATTGGGGTCAACGCCACCGGCTTTTAAGACATTTGGGTGTACCATTCCCGCCGGCATTATTTCGACCCAGCAGGTATGTTTACAAAAAGCACAGCCTTTCTGTTTGCAAATTGTGCAGGACATAAAAGCTTGAACCCCTGGTTCGACGAAGGCAAAATAAGTAGCGTCAAACCTGACTTTCACTTCATTTCCAAAAAGGCTTTTCAAAACATACTCCATAGTTCCTAATAAATCAGTCATTTTTATATTTTTGTCAACTAATAAGCCTTCAAGTTGCCAGAATTCAAAACCATGTGAGGCATCAACGTCATCCACACGGTAAACTTTTCCCGGGATAACAACTCGCATCGGTGGTTTGGTTTTTTCCATTATTCGAACTTGCATGCCGGATAATTGGGTGCGAAGAATTTTGTTTTCAAGCCAGAATGTTGCCTGAGTATCACGCGATGGAGCATCAGGGGGCATATTCAAAGCCGTAAAATTATAATAATCTGTTTCTACTTCGTAACCGTCAGCCACTTGATAACCTAGCGTTTTGAATATATTTAAAACGTCGTGAGTAACTTTTGTCAGGGCATGTAAATGGCCTTCGGGGGGGGAGATAGCAGGCATTGTGACGTCGAGCCATTCGGTTTTAGCTATATCCTGCGATTTCTTGCCTCGCAAGAGGACCTCTTGCGAGGCTATATTTTCTTCGATGATCTTTTTGACTTCGTTAGCAAGTCTACCAACCGATGCTCGTTCTAACTCTCCCATTTGGGGGATCTTTTTCATGATAAGAGTTATTTTGCCTTTTGATTTACCCAAATAATCCACTCTTATTTTTTCCAATTCCCCCGCGTCTTGAC
>CAYHSW010000115.1:0-1581 GCA_964359405.1 uncultured Gammaproteobacteria bacterium
AAAAATTGTTATTGACTCCCGACAAATCAAAAGTTGCGTGAGCCGGGGCAGTCGCCAAATCCGTGGTGACATTGTTGATATAAACCCAAGACTGGTCATCTTTATCCGTCGTATTGCCGGCATAAATTGCCAGATTTATTTTATCGGTCACAAAATCACTTAGGTCGTATAAAAATGTTTGCCAGCCGGTGTTTCTTACCTCTCCGTCGATTTCGTTAGTTAAATTAGCAGCAGATGACGGAACAGAAAGAACTTCTGCTCCGTTCAAACGGACAAAAAAACCGGGATTGTCTGTGTAGTCCCGGGTGAAAAAGTCATAGTTAAAAGCCAAAGTTTTGGCGCCGGCATCAAATGACTGCATCAGCCGGTTTTCCCAGACCATGTTTCCGCTTGGTTCGTCAGTATTTCCTATTCTTATTGTGTCTCCAAAAACAACCGTCCCGGCCGTTTGCCAATTATTAGTTATTTTCTCCTCGATAGTTTTGGTGTAAGAACCGGTGACAGAAAGTTCCGGGGGAGTAACATAAGTATAGGTTCTACTTGCCGAAGTTTCTTCATCTTTGAATCCCCAACTGCCGTCGCTGTCCGTCTGCCACCCTTGAAATTTAAAATTATAACTGCAGGTTTTACCTAAAAACGCGGAGTCGCTTGCCGACGGGCTAACGCTAAACTCCCAATCATCTTCCCCGCCGCTTATGGTCTGTTCCCCGGTTGTCACTACTCCGTCACGTTTGGTTTCAACTTGTAAAGCATTACACAAATCAACATCTCCGCCAATTTTCTGCCAAATTATTTGGTATTTGAAATCCAGGAGGCCATCTTTTTTTATTTTTATAATTTTTCCTGTATTCTCGTCCAATGAAAAATCCAATGAAGAGGCCGAAAATGAGTTGTTAGAGCTTGTTTCCGGGTCACTAAAATTGGCCAGAACCGGTTGAACGGGAAATAAAATAAAAAAGGCGATTAAAAACAATATTTTTTTCATTTATCTTTTTTTAATATTCTTATAATTTCATTTTTAATTGTTAAAATTTCAGAATAAATAATAATAATAATGGCGGGGATGATAACTAAAAGCAGCAGGCCCTGCTGGGTTTTGGCAAAACTGACCGGATAGCCCAAATACGGAATTGAAAAAATTGTTTTTCCGATTATTTGTTCTGCGGCAACTCTCGCGCTGTCCGTAGAATTATTGGCATCGCCTTTGGTAATAAAACCGCCTTCATCAATTCCAAAAACCCGGTGGGTTGTTGTTATCTTGGGATTATTTTTTTCGCTGAAAGTAATGACGTCGCCGGTTTTGTATGAAGATTCCGGTTTTACCACCACAACGCTTCCGGTTTTTATCGCCGGTTCCATCGAGCCGGACAAAACCACCAATAATTTATAATTGCCGGGAATATTTAAAGCCGAAACGGCCGTTAATCCGGCCACTATGATAAGAGCGGTCAATACCAGCCAATAACCAACCTTCATAGGCATACCTAGTTGCACAAACCTTCGTTATTCAACCCGTAAACTTACACAACATTATTGACCTGTCGTTTGACCCAATTCAAAGGTCAAACCGAGCGTTGTTTT
>CAYHSW010000116.1:0-1566 GCA_964359405.1 uncultured Gammaproteobacteria bacterium
AATCTTCAAGCCGGACCCGGACGTTATACCCCGGTAACACATCAAACATCGGCCACTTCGGATACAGGGGAATAAACACCATCAAAAACCCGGCAAGAATTAAAAGTATATTACTATCAACCCAATTCAATATCTTAGTCATAATGTCATCCTGAACTTGTTTCAGGATCTACTCCGTCATTCTGGCAAGCGAAGCGCGTCCAGAATCTTTTAGCCTCAACACACACCCGGTGTGTGCAGGCATAAATTTTTGACATTTGTCTTCATATTAAGTATTATACTTTTATTAATTGTTTGGATGGGTGCTTGCATCGGTTCAAACAATTATTTTTTATAATCTATTTTTTATTTCGTCATTCTGGCCGAGTCCAGAATCCATTTCTAATTTTTACTTCAATACTTTAAAGTATTGAAGTGTCCAGCTTCATCACACACCCGGTGTGTGCAAGCACAGGCGATGTCCCCGATTCGTCAATGTAAACATACATTTTATTTGAATTCATAACTCAAACAGATTTTTATTTTCCTGTATCCAATCAAAAAGCAATTTAATTCCTTGTTCAGCAGAGACTTTAGGTTCCCATCCGAAATCTTTCTTTGCTTTGGCAACATCGCTTATAAATACTTTTTGATCTCCCGGTCGCCAATCGGAAAATTTAACATCAATTTTCCGTTTGAATAATTTTTCTAGTATCGGTCCAAACTCATACCAAACCGAGATTGTATTCTCCCGACCTCCTCCAACATTGTAAACCTGACCGGAAGTTACTTTTTTATTATCTACCGCGAAATTATACGCATTAATTAAATCTGAGACATATAGAATATCCCTCACTTGTTTGCCATCGCCATAAACTGTCAATTTTCTACCCTGAGTTAAAGCAATCAAAAACCAGGCCACCCAACCCTGATCCTCGACGCCAAATTGTCTTGGCCCATAAATACAGGACTGGCGAAAAACAATTGTGTTTAGTCCGTAAATTCTGTGGTAATCTCTGACATATTGGTCTGCCGAACCTTTTGAACAGCCATATGGCGAGTGAAAATCCAGAGGTTGTTGTTCTGAAACCCCAGTCAAGTTTTTATAATCATATCTTGTCGTTTTCTCCACAACTCCCATTTCTGTCATTTCTCCATAAACCTTATTGGTAGAAGTATACAAAAGTGTGGCTTCTTTATTTATTTTTCTCATTGCCTCCAAAACATTAAAGGTTCCCAATGCATTTATCTCAAAATCCGGTCTTGGGTCAGTAACTGAAGTTGTCACCGCCACTTGTGCCGCTAAATGGAAAATCAGATCTTTATCGGCTATACATTTTTCAACGTCTGAAGAATTGCGTACGTCGCCTTCAGCAAAAGTTAAATTTCCCTTTTTCGATCTTAACCACTCCAGATTAATCCTGGATCCGTTTCTACATAAATTATCCAATATAGTCACCTTGTCACCTTTTGCCAGAAATGACTCCGCCAAATTTGAGCCGATAAAGCCTGCTCCGCCTGTTATAAGTATATTTCTCATATTTATTGAAATAATCTTGCGCGGCCGAGACGATAATTTAATTCTTT
>CAYHSW010000117.1:0-1560 GCA_964359405.1 uncultured Gammaproteobacteria bacterium
TGGCTTTCTTCACCCCGACGGCTTTCCCCGCCTCGCCGGTTTTTAGAGGATTATTATAAATTTTCGCTTTGTATTTTTTCGCAATTTCCAAAGTCCCGTCTGTTGATCCGCCATCAACAATAATAATCTCTATTTTATTTTTCGGATAATTTTGCATTTCTATCGATGCCAAACACTTCTCTAAAACAGAAGCGGAGTTTAATGTGGGAATAACAATGGAAATCACCCTTGCATTAAAGCATAATTTTTTCTATACTGCCACAATGAAAATCACGGTTGATGTTAAAAAATGTCTCGGCTGTGGGACGTGTATGGCTCTGGCTCCAAGAACTTTTAAGATAAATAAAAAGGGCAAGGCGGAAGTTCTAACCGGGAAAATCGATTCTCCAAAAGTCATAAAAATGGCGGCGGAAAACTGCCCGACGGGGGCAATTTCCATACATTGACGAACCCCTTGTTTTATGGTAGCATTATTGCATAAGGAATCGGTAAGTGAGCGAAAGCCATGACCGGTTCTTTTTACGTTATATGAGTACTTCAAAAAGTCCGGAATTACTTGTTCTATCGACTTTGCGACCAATTAACCGGTATTTTATACTCTCCGCCCTGTTCAATACTTTTTGCTTCTTTAAAATATCTTTCTCATATTTCAAACGGCCTACAAAAGCAACAGCGTCGGCAATTTGAACATCAATATCGTGATTTAATTTCTTTACTAAAGAAAGAGACGTTATCATTTTTTGGTACTCTGAACCGTTGACCGCGCCATCCCCGGTACCCTGCGTTTGCAGGCGATTGTGGGCATAAATTAAAAAAGAGTCTTGAAAAGGATCTGATTCGTTAATTATTTTGCCGCAACTACCGGTTATTTTAGTATGGCGGGCAAATTCGGACAAAATTCGCAAATAAGATCTTTTTAGAATAAGTTTAGAATCCCAGTTGGCTTTTTGAGCTTTGGCTTTATCCGTGACCACAAAGTAGAAGTAAATATCCTTATGATTAACAACATTGACAAATTCTGTCCAAAAGGAGATTTCCAATTTAGGATCTTGGAGAGCGGTAAAATTCTGGCCTTTTCTGGCCATATCCCGTCCATGAAAGACAATTTCCTCATCGCCGAAGTATTTCTTCTTAATTTTACGCATTTTAGTATCTATGCCGGTTTTTAATTTTTCGGGCATGACGATACCGGTCAAAATAAAAATTTTAGAGGAATGAGCGTAAGACGCTTTTCCGCTTTCATCCAAAGATAGAATTTTATATGGCTTCATTGTTATATCTATTAAAAATATTTTTCAAAATAAATCTTATTTTTAGGCATTCCCATTTTAATCAAGGTTTTGGTGACGTCGGTGATCATGGCCTGGTTGCCGCATAGATAAGCCGCGTCGGCTTTGACCAGATGGTCGGTGACGTGGCCGGTTTTTCCGGACCATTTTTTGCCAGGTTTGGAAAGAACAATATTTTTTTCAAAAAGTTCCCGGTAAAAAATATCTTCTTCAAAGCGCAGACCCCATAGAAAAATAATCTTATTTTTCTTGTTTTTAGAAAGTTCTTCTG
>CAYHSW010000118.1:0-1521 GCA_964359405.1 uncultured Gammaproteobacteria bacterium
GGCAAATATGGAGCCAAGAAAACTTAAAAAGTATGCCAAGATCTAAAAAAAACACCAAAATAATAATTAACGCCGATCCGATTTACGAGAGCCGGGTTTTGCAAAAATTTATTAATAAAATCATGCTCAATGGTCAGAAGCAGGTTGCGGCTAAAGAGGTCTACCAGGCGATGGATTTATTAAAACAAAAATTTCCGGAGGAAGACACCCTCAAAGTTTTTGAACAGGTTTTGGCATTGGTTGCCCCAAAAATGGAAGTGAAATCAAGGCGGGTTGGCGGGGCGTCCTATATGGTCCCGGCCGAAGTCCGCGGGGAACGGAAAAATCATCTGGCGATGCGTTGGCTTATTGATGCCGCCCGGGCAAGATCCAATAAAGAGTATCACCGGTTTGGGGAGAAATTAGCGGCGGAATTTATTGATGCCAAAAATGGTCTGGGCAATGCCGTTAAAAAACGGGACAATATGCAGAAAATGGCCGAAGCCAACCGCGCCTTCTCACATTTGAAGTGGTAGGTTGCCCCTTGCAATTATTGTAGGTATTTGATATACAGTAGTTGTATGGAAAATAAGACAATAACTCCCGGACCAAAGGATAGGAACAATTTGTTTGGGTTCCTCGACGAAACAGGAAATATTCATGAGTTGAGTGGGGTGTTTGGAGTGGGATTGCTATCGATAGATCATCCAAGCGAAATTCATCGTTTGGCATTGAGCTATCGTGACAGAAAAAACTATCGGGCTGAATTTAAATTTGCAGACATAAGGTCAAAAAACGTGGATTTGTATAAGGGTTTTCTTGATTTATTTTTTTCGGCTCATAATATTAAATTTTATTGTATTTTGTATGACGAAAGTAAATTAGATATAAAAAAACATTTTAAAGGCGACTGTGACAAGGCGTATAATTCATTTTCATCCAGACTTATCTCAAAATCATTGGGAATAAGTGACTATATTGCTGTTTTAGCTGATGACAGAAGCACAAAAAAGAGTGATAATTTCGAAAAAGAGATGAGAGAAAAAATTAAGAAGAAAGAACGAAGAGATGCGTTATTTGGCGTTTGCAGACTGGAATCACATGCCGTTTCTGAAATTCAGATGGTCGATTTATTATTGGGTACCGTGGCTTTTGCCTTTAAAATAAAAATGGGTTTGATTAAAAACATGAGTAAACATAATGGAAAACTGCAGATTGTAAAATACTTACAAAACAAATTAGATATTGATGTTCTTTCGGAGGAGGTAAACAGAAAATTACGAAACGGCAATGTTTTTTATATAGAAGATTTTTTCAAAAAAAACGATGGCGCGGTGGGTTCAATGGCCAACTAGGACCAACCCATGCACTCCATCAATGTTTGTATTCTATCATTTTTAACAACATTGTCAATCCCCCAATTTTAGTTTGGAGCTATGTAATGCTCTGATAAGAGGCAAAAAGAGCCGAATTCAACCGCGCCTTCTCTCATTTGAAGTGGTAATCTAACTCCAGTGTCATTGCGAAGCCGATGTAACATCG